>NZ_JBAELF010000138.1:0-8451 GCF_056211015.1 Candidatus Egerieousia sp. | reverse complement strand
CGAAAGAAACATATCAGGAGAAAGCCGCTCTATTTCTAAATTATGTGCTGACGACAACACTGTCGGAAAGGGGTAGGGATGTGGACAAGCGACCTTCGCTACCAAAACTGCCCAAAAATCAGTCATAGGGTGAAACACAGCAAAGATTTATTGAAGTCGCTGGCAGCAAAATGCTGTCTACAACCCATTCACCCTCACCAGCAGCGGAATATTCTCCCTGGTACAGTATTCCGGAATCGGGCCTTCGAACTCAAAGCTTCCGCCTGCCGGAATGCTAACGCAAGGGTTCCAGTACAATGTGATCCTGTAATCAGGATAACCCGTATCACTGGCTCTTTGGGAGCCGGATGCACCAGCGGCACCCGCAGCATTATCATCGAGTAAATTCCTGCACGTATATGCAACAGGATATGACGCTCCCTTGAACTCCTCGATACGCACATTGCTGTTGAACTGTAATCCCGGCATATTCCTCTTGTAAGTCACGAAATTCACGATTCCGCAGAATTCATATTTACCGAAGAAATATCTGTAAGGATAAATCTCAACGCTCTCAACGTTCAACGGATCGTACGCAAGAATCTTTGAATGGTCAAATACAGGAACGCCGTCAAGCATCACCAGCGATGCTCCATGCTCGAATGTAGGATCCTCGTACGAATCCTCTGTCCTTACCTGAATCTGTCCCTTTCTTGTTCTGAGTTCCGTTATGAACTCAACGAAAAGTTCCTCCATATTGTGGAATCTGGTATAGTCATCAAGCCTGTATGAAATGCTCCTTTCTCCCAGCAAAGGGTTGATTCTCACGTGCATCAGTTCCTGCAGGGCATCCGTATGGAACTGCTTCACTATCTGCGAGCCAACGCTTCTTTCCAGCAGGACTTCCTGTAAAGAAGGATAAAGCACCAGTTTTCCCGGAATCCTGACCTGTACATTCCTGAACGGCGGCACCAGCTCAAGATGGCAGTCCCAGCTGCTGTCAGCTTCAAGTATCTGAAGAGCCATATCCTTTATACCATAAATATTGTTGGAATAGAACCTCACAAGCCCGTCAGCAGCTACATAACTGCAATAAGCGTCAGATCTTTCGCCCGGAACCGATATGCAGGCGCAGAAATCCCCTGAGCAAACCCTTGAAGCATCCTTTCCAACAACCCTTGCCTCAATTATCTCCCCCTCATACTCAAGCTCCCTCTTCACGCTCTCAATCTGTTTGTTTTCATCCACCGGCGATAGTTCCACTGCCTTGAGCGCATCAGCCAGACTTCTGTTCTCCCTGGCAAGCTCTGAAAGTGCATCATTTGCAACAAGCGATATGTTCACAACACCATCCTTGCCGGAATTATTTGTGATTCTCACCTTGAACCTGCCAGCAGCAGCGCTCAGGAACTCTGCCTCATAGCCCTTTCCGGCTCCGCACAGTACCATATTTGCTGCAGCGGCTCCAGCCGGCTTTTCATCGGAAACCTCCACTCCGTCAGCCACCCTGTCGCAGGTGAAAGAATTGTAAATGGAAATGGTTTTGTTGAACTGCTCGGGGGCGTTCGCTCCGCATTTTGTGTATGCGGTGAGCACGTAATTGCCTGTAGGAAGGTTTGCAGGAAGGGTGAAGGAACCCGCTCCCCTGCCCTTTGCCAGAGCTATGCGCTCAGTGAGGACCATTCCGTCTGCGGAGTGCATCTCAACATAGGCAATGCTGCTGTTTGAGCCTATGGTCCACTCATTACACTTTGGATTGTTCCTGTCATTGTTCCTGTTCAGACAGAGAACAGATATCCAAAGCTTCTCTCCTGCCAAGTACACGTTCCTGTCAGTTTCAACGTACGCCAGATCCTCGGCGGTTCCATTGCCATAACAGTAAACTGTCATTGGCACAAGCGCACTCAATATTGCAAGTATATATGATTTAACTTTCATAAGATCAATTGTATTCTATCTTCCACATTTATTCCGTTAAGCAATCATCCAAAGGCAACCCGGAAATCTTTATGGAACTTGTTCATGACTTTTTACAAATCTGACGTAGGCCACCAAGATGGTTTGTTCTTCGTGCCTCCCAGGGAGCGGCAGTCGGCACAGCTCTTCTGCCCCCAGAGATATCTCACATTGAACTCCTCGAAATCATAATCGATTGGCACGTATGCTTTCTCATAATATTTAAGCCACTCATTCTCAGGCACAACTAATGGTTCCTCATACTTTTCGTCTGATCTGTAGAAGGAATGGTCTGCATCGAAATAGAAAGTCCGCTTTACCGCAAGTTCTGATGCATTGATATACCCTATAACCGCTTCGGTAGTATCCTGCAGGCATTTTATATTGCCTCTCATTTCACTTGGAACAGGTGCGAAAAGATCTCCCGACATTTCGCTCACCTTCTCCAGATTGCTCCAGTATCTGTAACACTCCTGACTCAGGCTCTGAGCCTTCAGCGTCATGCAGTAAACGTACGATATCTTTCTCTCAGCCCTGCCAAGTATATAGAACCTGTGATTGACGAGTGCATTTGTGGCAAGTCCGTTGGTTGTTGCCAGGTTGATTGCCTTTGAATGATCCTTGCCCCAGCAATAGAACAGATTCTCGCTGTCAGGCATTTCAACAATCTCTCCTGTTTCACCTCTTTGTACAGGTGGTATATACTTCAGAACGGCCCTGTAAGCCGCACGGTATTCCCAGTCCTCGTCAAAGCTCCAGCGGAAATACTCGCTTCCATTGCCGTGCATGCTGAGGTAGAATGAAAGTTCACCGGCAGGTATGTCGGCCGTCACGTTCACAGATTCTATTACCGGAGCCTTCTGAACCTCGAGCCACGGCGATGCATATTCCTTGCCGGTTCTCGTGTCTTTCACATGCATTCTGTATTTCGTACTTGACTGAGCTTCAGTCAGGTCTATCTCAACGGCGCCCGTTTCAACAACGGTGCCTGCATATTCCTCACCTGTGCTTGATTCCACAAATGCCGTTACAGGAACTTTCTGATAATCACTGCGTGTTCCGGATGTGAGTGACTTCATAAGGGACACCTTCACATTTGAAACGGATCCAACAAGGATATCGCCCTCAATGACCAGTCTTTCATCCTGAAGCTCCTTTATTTCCGGCTCATAGTCATACACACAGGAACATAATCCAATAATTGCCAGAAAGCAGATGACCGGTCTTGAAAAAATCTTCATAATGTTCATATCCCCTCCTCCTAGAATTTAATGTTTATGTTAACGTAAGGTATCTGTGTGGCAAACACCGAGAGCATGTGTCCCTTTGGTGTCTGACCTGCCTGTGAAGTGAAATATACTGAATATGGGTTCCTTCTTCCTGTTACGTTGTAAACGCCGAAGGTAATGGAGAAATGCGCCAGGCTCTTCAGATAATGCCCCGGCTCAATGTTCATTGCCAGATCCAGACGGAAATAGTCTGGAATTCTGTATGCGTTCCTTTCGGAATATGCCAGTCTTGTACCTCCGCCGTATTCGTAGGTTCCAACAGGAATGGTTACCGGGCGGCCGCTTGAATAGTCAAGATTGGCTGAGAAGCTGAACCTGTGGGTAAGCTTGTAGTTTGCAACCAGCTTTACGTCGTGAGGCTTGTCATGCGGAGCATTGTACCAGTCTCCTCCGTTAATGGTCTCTATTCCCCTGTCCTTACTTTCCTTGAGGAAAGTTCTTGAATATGTGTATGACACCCATCCGTTAAGTTTGCCGCTGGTTTTCTTGAGCATAAGCTCCGCACCGTATGCCTTGCCCCTGGTTTCTATCAGGTCATCGGCCAGATGCTCGTTCATCATCAGTGAAGCACCCGCCTTGTAATCAAGGTAATGCTCCATCTGCTTGTAATAGCCTTCGAGCGATATATCCAGAAGATTCCCTGCCACGCTCCAGTACAGACCTGCGGCGGCCTGCCATCCGTTCTGCGGCTTGATTTCCTTTCCGCTCAGTTTCCAGGTATCCATTGGTGAAATGGCCGTTGTATTTGACAGCAGATGGATATACTGATTCATTGTATTGAAGCCCGCCTTAACTGAGAAATTGTCAGCGAATGAATACTTGCCGCTGAGCCTTATCTCAGGGAAGACGCTGAGTTCGCTGTCCTTGTTCATCTTGTACCCCGACAGCCTTGCTCCATATTCCAGAATCAGCCTGTCCGAAGCCTTCCACTCATCACCCACAAAAACTGCGGCCTCAATGGCATTCTCCTTCTCAAGCTGCCTTTCAATCACAAGCGAGGATTCATTATAAGGCTGCATTTTCCCAGGCTGCATGTCGTAGCGTATTCCGTTTACTCCGTATGTAAGTGAATGTCTGTCGCTCAGCACCGATTTGAACACTGCCTTTAGATACATCTGGTTGATGGCGCTCTTATGTGTGTACGATGAATAATCGTTCTCGAAATTCTGCAGAGTATTCCTGTAATTGTCATATCCTGCCGTAAGAGTGAGGCTGTGCCTGTCGGTGAAATGACTTCTGAATTTCACCGAGCCGTTGAAATTGCCGTATTTGAAAGTGGTGTCCTGTGAGAAGCTGAACTTGTCCGCCGAATAGTAGCCGAAGAACTGTATGGTATTGTTGGCGTTGAAATGATGCGTTATGCCAAGGTTGGCGTCATAGAAATTCGCCTTTCCTCCTGAATATCCGTTGTCATCGGGCAGAAGGTTCAGAATCCAGTTGGAATATGTCACACGGCCCCCGAGTATGAATGAGGTTCTGTCCTTTTTCAGCGGGCCTTCAAGCTGCAAACGGCTGGTAAGTACTCCTATTCCTATTGAACCGGCGAATTTCTTGTTGTTTCCCTCCCTGGTCTTCACATCGAGCACAGAAGATATTCTGCCTCCGTATTCAACCGGAATCGAGCTTTTATACAGTTCAATGTCAGATACCAGATCGGGATTGAATGCAGAGAATACACCGAACATGTGGCTTGGATTATACACCGTTCCATCGTTGAAAAGCACAAGATTCTGGTCAGTGGAACCTCCCCTTACATTGAATCCACCGCTGGCCTCGCCCACCGACTTCACACCTGGAAGAGTGAGCACTACCTTGAGTACATCAGCCTCGCCGAATGCAGTAGGCACCTTCTTGATTCTATCAAGTCTCAGGCGCTCCACTCCCATTTTTCCGGTCTGATGCGTTACCGATGCATCGGCAGTTACAACAGCGCCCTTGAGTTCGAACACCTTCTCCTTCATGTTCACGTCAAATGAACCATCCTGCCATACCTTCACGTTGAGGCTGAGGCTCTCCATTGAATAGGCGTTGAAATCAAGGACATCCTCGCCTGTGGAAAGTCTGAAATTATAGAAGCCGTTGGCATCGGTCTGCGTGTATGACTTTGTTTTTCCGCTTGATATCACCACACCTGCAAGCGGTTCGCCGCTCAAGGCATCCCTTACATATCCCTTCACATAGGCTTTTGGAGCGGGAGTGTCCGTTCTGTCACCTATTTCATACACCTTGTTCGCAAAAGTTGCCGTTATGGTTTCCTCACTGGCATATTTCAAGAGAGTGGTATCCTTCAGACCCGTTTCCTTCACGGCAAAATATCCTTCGGGCAACTTGGAGGCAAAGCCTCTGCCGCGCAATACGAATATTTTCCCGTCACGGTTTTCAATTGTGTATCCCTTTGACCTGTATTCCTGGATTGCGGATTTGAGGAACTCCTCCTTGCCGGCTCCTTTGGCGGAATAAAAGGCCACATCGGCATTGCCGTAAGCAAAATACAGTCTGTCTGAAACATGCTTCCTTATGTATCTTGCCAGTGAATCGGCGCTTACGCCCTTCACTTCATACTGTCCTGTATATGTCTGCTGTGAATAAGCGCTGGCCCGGACAGTCCCTGCCAGAAAGAGCAGGAAGATCATGGCAAGCATCGCCTTTTTCCCTGATATGTAATGTTGCATATTGCTTACAGATTTTCAATTGCTTTTCTCAACTCCCTGTTTCTTCTGAATATCGAAGCCAGCGCCTTCCTGTTTCTGGCAGTCAGAATCTTCCCGGGCTGAATCACAAGAAAGCTTTCCTTATTGTAGAAATATGGATGAACGTTCCTTTTGTAGTTCGGATCATAATACCCTATCTCATAATCCCCGCTGCCCTGATTGTGATAGCGTATGTCGTCCTGGAGTATCTTGTCTATTCGCCTGTATATGTGAATACCTCCATCAGCAGCAAGCATCTTTTCATAGAAGCCCTCCTGAACGTCATAGCCCTGCTTCCTCAGATTGAAATATTCTTTACCATCGATAGTGAAAGATTCCACCAGATTCCTGTAGAGGGTGATCTGCGAAACTCCGTTCGGATGGAGTATGAGCAGCTGGCCGGAGGCGGCATCAATGTTGAGCTTTACATTGAAGTATTCCTTCCCGTTGTACACGAGGCTTCCCTCCTTGAATTCCGGAGAATACCAGTAAGGATTCCCATTGTGTGCCGTCCTGTACTGTACAGCCTGGCTTCCTCTGTACAGAAGCATGTTCTCACCTGCCTTGGCGGCGTAGTCCCCGTATGTCTGGGAATATGCCGTACATGTCAGGAGGCAGGCAAGCAAAGCCGCCACGTTTCTTAGAGTATTGGACATTGTTGTAATGAATTTGTTTTCTGATTTATTGTGCAATGAATCTGTAGGTAATGTCACCTGTCTGCTTTTCCGGAGCCTTGCCGCTGGCCGAGAACGTGCTTCTTCTTGCGGCATCAAGCGCAGCCTTGCGTATGCACTCATCGGACACTGAAGCGGCCTCAATGACCTTGGCTGCAACTACCTTGCCCTTTCTGTTCACGCTTATCTGTATGCTTACGTCACCGCCTCCCATACATTTATACACAGGCACCGGCAGATATATGGCCTTTCTGCCATCAAGTGAATATGAAAGCACCGTAGGCCCCTTGTACTGCGGAGCGTTCTCCTTTTTCTCGGACTTGTCGGGAACGGCCACTTCATCATCCTCACTGGATGAAGCGTCGGTCTTTGATTTGTTGAGCTTGCGCTGAAGTTCACGAGCCTCCTCCATCACTGCATCGGGATTGGCGTGACGGTCATCCTTCAAAGCAGAATTGCGGTCAACTGCAATGTTCCTGTAAGCTGAAGCCGGTGTGCTTGAAGCTGCTGCAAGCATCTCCTCCACTTCGCGGGCAGCCTGTTCCTTCATCATCTCCAGCTTTTCAATCTCCTCCTGCGCCTCCTGTGCAGAGAAATCGAGTTCAAAGACAGGGTCCCCCACTATCACGTTGCGGATGGATGCGCACAGAAGAACAATAACGAGCAGAAGATGGAATATGATGGTGGCGTACAGCCCCACATTCTTCTCTTTCTTCTGCTCCTTGTCCATCGCTGTAAAAAATAATGATTTTACCTGTTCTGCTGGAGGGCCTTCTCAATTCGTGCAAGAAGGACATCAATGGCAACCTTGTTGTTGCCTCCCTGAGGAATTACAATGTCGGCGAATTTCTTGCTTGGCTCTATGAACTGGTTGTGCATGGGCTTCACGGTGAGCTGGTACCTGTCAAGGACCTGCTGGACTGTCTTGCCGCGTTCAACAATGTCACGGCAGATTACACGACCCAGCCTGTCGTCGGCATCTGCGTCAACGAACACCTTCAGGTCAAGCATCCTGAGCAGGCTCTTGTTGGTGAAGATAAGTATGCCTTCAACTATGATTATCTCCGCAGGTTCAACCCTCACGGTATCAACAATGCTTCTGCAACAGGTGACGTAAGAATAAACAGGCTGGTCAACGCCCTGGCCGCTCTTCAAAGTCTCCAGGTGCTGGATGAGAAGGTCGAAATCCACTGAATCGGGATGATCGAAATTATAAACCGACTTCTCCTCCTCGGACAGATGGCTGCAGTCCTTATAGTAACTGTCCTGCGGAATGATCACAATCCTCTCATCCCTCAAAGCTGTTCTGAGTTTGTTCACTACCGTGGTCTTGCCTGAGCCTGTACCACCTGCTATTCCTATTATCAACATTGCTGGAAATCTTGGATTTTATTAGAATTCGGCTGTCTTTGGTGTTCTTGGGAACGGAATCACGTCGCGGATGTTTGACATACCTGTCACAAAGAGCAGCAGTCTCTCGAATCCGAGTCCGAAGCCGCTGTGAGGCGCTGTTCCGAATCTTCTGGTATCTATGTACCACCAGAGGTTTCTTGTATCCATCTTGAGTTCGGCAATCCTTCTCTCAAGTTTCTCAAGTGACTCCTCCCTTTCGGAACCGCCTATGATTTCACCTATCTTAGGGAAGAGGACATCCATTGCCCTTACAGTCTTGCCATCATCGTTCTGTTTCATATAGAATGCCTTGATGTCCTTAGGGTAGTCTGTAAGTATCACAGGTTTCTTGAAATGCTCCTCAACCAGATAACGCTCGTGCTCGCTCTGGAGATCTATGCCCCAGCCTACAGGGAACTCGAATTTCTTTCCGCTTTCAAGGAGGATCTTAACACCCTCGGTGTATGGCAG
>NZ_JBAELF010000137.1:0-3579 GCF_056211015.1 Candidatus Egerieousia sp. | reverse complement strand
CACGGCACTGGGCAACCCAGGAATATGAACACTGAATAACAGCAACCGTCCTGCGGTTCTTCACTACAGGAGTGAACTCTATCTTCTGGCCTTTCTTGAGATTCTTCCTGTCAGCTACCATTGCCTCAGCCTCCTCCTTGAGCACGAACTTGTTGAGCATTGCGCGAACATCGGCGCTCATGAACGGAGAAATAGGAACAACTTCCTCGTCGTACTCATTGTACTTGCTGAAAGGATATGGGTCGCTGTCCTGAATCTTGTCCCTGCGATGAACCTTTATCTTGAGATTGTCGGTAACATCATAACGGCCTGTTCCTTCGTATGTCATCCTGTAGAAAGAGAACATCTGTTCAGGGCTCACCTTCTTCTCAGGCACAATTGAGAACGGGAATTCATCCCAGTTCTTTGGAAGACCGTCTGCATCAAGTTCCATGTTCTCGAACTGCTTAGGAGCCAGTTCCTTGAAAATCATATATTCCCTTATGCTGAAAGGACGTCCGTCGCCAACCAGTTTCCAGAATACGAGAGGGCCCTTGCCGTCCCAGACCTTGTACTGCTTAGCCTTCTCCTTCACGTTCTTGCTCCACATGAAGTTAGCAGGATCATCAAAATCAATCGTACCTATCCTTGCAATGTTGGCAGAAATTCCAACGTGGTCATCAGGAATTCTCTGGGCAGCCCATATTGCTCCAGGTTCGCCCTCGCCGGGACCGTTTATCTCAAAATGCCATACTTCGTTCTTGTCGGCCACAGTGAGGCACTCGCCCCAGTCGCAATAGCCGTATTCCTCGGCAACCTTGCCCATTATTTCAATTGCTTCACGGGCGGTGGATGCATATTCCAGACCTATTCTCTGAAGCTCCTCAATCCAGAAAATACCCTTCCTGTTTATAAGTTCAAGTCTTCCGTCGAATGTGGTTTCGCCGATTGCAACCTGCTTCTCGTTCATGCAAGGATATGCTGTATTGAGGAATCTGTATGTATCCTGCTTTGGTGGAACAATAGAACCGGTTACAGTTGCAATCCTGTTGTCCCAAGGCTCCTCCCTGCGGAAAGCATAATAATATACGTCCTCTTTCTGGCCAGGCTCAAAATGTTTGCGCGGCTCCATTGTCACGTATGTCCTGTAATATGAATCACAGGCGTGTGCGGTCATCACAGAACCGTCGGTTGAGGCTTTCCTGCCAACCATCACGGAAGTGCAGCTTCCAACAAAGGAAGGATCGTCATCGTACGCATAAACATCGGTTTGTGCTTTGGCGTTAAGGCAACAGAGCAGCATTGCGCCAAAAAGGGAAATAAAAATTGATTTTTTCATAGTTATATTGTTAAATTTTCTTCAGATTTAGAGCATCCTTAATCGGCAAATTTAATCAATTTGAGGCATATTGTCAAACCAAAGCCTCCAAATAGATTTTTATACAACATATTTGGAGTATTGAAAGGCTTTTTATAATTTTATGCAATATTTACGATGGTGGCGCTTCAAGAGCCATGGCAAGTCACCATCAGGGTAGAAGAAAATTAACTTAAAAAAAGATATAAAATGAGCACACGTAGAGGATTTTTGAAAACCGCAGGTCTGCTGACAGCGGCAGCTGCTCTCTGGCAGCCTTCAGACCTTTTTGCAAAAGACCCTGTAAGCAAAGGCGGCAGCAAGAAGCTGGAGCTGGCATGGGAGGATTTCAAAGGCATAATGAAGTTCACCTTCCACATTTCAGGTTCATCCAGGACCTTCACCCCTATTGTAATCACCAGAATCACCTGGGACGGTCACGTTGGTTACGGTGAGGCTGCAATGCCTCCTTATCTTGGTGAGACACAGGCTTCATGCCACGAATTCTACAAGAAAGTCGTATCCGATGTCTTCCCTAAGTTCGACAATCCTTTCCAGATTGAGGACATAATGAAGGCCGTTGACAAACTCACAACCAACAACACTGCGGCAAAAGCTTCAATAGACATTGCCCTCCACGATCTTTGCGGTAACATAATGGGCCAGCCTTGGTGGAAGATGTGGGGATTCGATGCAAAGAAAGCTCCTTACACCTGTTACACCATAGGTTACGATGAGTCGGATGAGAAACTTCAGGAGAAACTTGAAGAAGCCAACTGGAACAAGATAATCAAGGTCAAGCTCGGCATGACAGAGAAGGAGGACAAGAGAATGATTGAGTTCATCCGCGCACGTGACAACAGGAATATAGTCATTGATGCAAACCAGGGATGGGGTGACAAATACTATGCTCTTGACATGATTCACTGGCTCAAGGAAAAAGGCGTTACAATGATAGAGCAGCCTATGAGCAAGTACAATCTCGATGAGATTGCCTGGATTACCGAGCGCAGTCCGCTTCCTGTAATGGCTGATGAGTCCTGCCAGCGCATTTACGACATTCCAAAACTGAAAGGTGCCTTCACAGGTATCAATATCAAGCTGATGAAATGTACAGGTCTTTATGAGGCGCGCCAGATGATTACTATGGCCGAGCAGAACCACATGAAACTTATGGTTGGCTGTATGACCGAAACATCCGTTGCAATTTCAGCGGCCGCTCAGATTTCTCCAAAGATGGAGTGGGCTGATCTTGACGGCAACTACCTCCTCGGCAACGACTGCTTCAACGGCATGAAACTCGTTGACGGCCGCATAACCCTTGAGGACAAACCAGGCCTCGGCCTCAGCAAGAAACCGGGCATCATAAAGCTCTAGTTTTCAGCTCGGATATTGACCACTTACTTACAACAGGTTGCTCATAGCAGCCTGTTGCTTTATTTCCCTCCTTTCATCAAGAACACCGGCAGATAGAAAACAAGTGCGATGATTGAGAACAGCAAACCGGAAATTGTTCCCAAGGCAAAGTCAAACCAGAACGCCTCGTCGGGGCCATCGGAGAGGAAAGGAACCAGGCCGAGGACCGTTGACAGAATGGTGAGGGAAATCGGCCACAGCTTCAAATCGAACGCCCTTATGAAACCCGCCAGTTCATTACTGCGGGCATTCCGCTTTCCTGTCCATGAAGACACCAGATATATGCCTGCATTTACTGTGATTCCGGCAAGTACGACGAATGACGCATATCCGCCCTCGTCAAAGGAGACATCGGACAGGCCGAAGGCCAGGAACAGCCCTATGAACGATATCGGTATAAGCCATCGTGCATCACCCTTGTATATTCCGAATCGATGTCGCACATGGCAAGACGCACAGGAGAATGCTCAACATTGCCGAAAACCGTGTGTTCTCTCGGCCATTTGGAGAAAAACGGCTGAAGAATCCTGAGCAGAATGAGCTGAGTTAAACATTTCGTACAGGAAATGTGCCAATCCTGTACGGAGCGAGCAAAAACAGGCGTTTCGTACAGGAAAAGGCGAAATCCTGTACGAAACGGAGTTGCTGATTGGCAGAAGCACTGTGGCACCGCCGCTGGCCTTATATCCAAGCCAGCGGCTACAGCAGGAAGCGCTGCATGGAGCTTTCAAGGGCTCCATTTGCGCTCCCGCTGTTGCCAGGCCTTTTCGTTCGCAAATATTTTTGAATAATACGCACCCAAACTTATGTTCCCGACAACAAACGGT
>NZ_JBAELF010000136.1:0-4575 GCF_056211015.1 Candidatus Egerieousia sp. | reverse complement strand
ATACCGCAACCGCGCGATACGACCTGTGTGAACTGGATGTCTGCCATAGTCTAATGTATATTGGTGTATATAATATAGACGGGCGTCAACCCTTTTCATGAACTTTGGCGACTACAAATTATGTCATGAGGGTTTCATTACAAAGATATTTCAGCTTTTTATGCATATTCATTGAATATGTAACAATTTTTCTATTGCAGCTATTGATATTTTCAATAAATTTGTTCCATGGAACTAAGACAATTGAAATATTTCGTGACAGTTGCGCGCACAAGGAATTTCTCCCAGGCCGCGCGTGAGTTGTACATGACACAGGGAACTCTCAGCCAGCAGATAAAGCAGCTCGAGGATGAAATGGGTACGCAGCTTTTTGAACGTGATTCCAGGAATGTGCGCCTTACTGAAACGGGGGAGGAGATGCTGCCTCTGGCCCAGGACACCTTGAATGCAGCCTTGTTGTGCAGGAACAGGATCAAGGACCTGCGCGGAGCGCTTACCGGAACTCTTGATGTTGGCACCACCCATTCCTTCAGCGGTCTTATGGTGGATGCCGTGAAGAACTTCCTCAAGCAGAATCCGGGTGTCAAGGTCCATCTGTATTGCGGTACAGCGGCGGAACTGCTGGAAATGCTGCGTGAGAGGAAACTTGATCTGGCAATCGCCTTCAAGCCGGTCAAGGAATACGAGGATATTGAATCGGAGGTGCTTTTCAGGACCAGCCTCAGCGTGGTAATGCGTGATGGACATCCATTGGCGGAAAAGGAGGACATAAGTCTGCAGGAACTTGAGAAACATGGCATTGTGCTTCCTGGAGCCGGACTGCAGGCCCGCCGTACCTTTGATAATTTCGTGGGGCTTGATACAAGGAAGCTGAACGTGCATATTGAGGTGAACGACCCAGACCTGATAATGGATATCGTGCAGGGGACCAATCTGGTTACAATGCTTTCTCCTCTGGCGGCATATTACAGGAAAAACCTTGTTGCGGTGCCGCTGGAGGGCGGTTCATATTCCATGACAGGCTGCATACACAGCCTCAGGGACGGCTATCACAAGCGCTCGTCGCAAGTGCTGGTGAATATGATAAGGGAGTCGGCTCAGATAGAAAGGCTCTGCAAGAACCTTGAGATGTGATGCCCGCTTCAATTCAAGCTTCTGCTTTATCCTGTGAGAATGCAGTATTGAAAGCCTTGTTGACAGACAGGTCTTTATTGATTTTCATGTTTGAGGTATTTATAATGCAAAAATAAGTCTTACTAATCAGAAATCCACGTGGGTTTATCTTCTTTCAGGAGACCTTCTGCATACGGATATGAAACGGTTTCAAGATAATCTCCGCCGGTATGCTGTCATATCTGTATTGCAAGCATAATTAATGGAATTTTAGCGAATTTAACAATTTATTGCAAAAGAGTGTTTATCTTTACAAGAACATTGAGCAACTTTATATGAAGACTACCAAAAAGAGAATCGTCAAGCTGCCCAAACTGGGTAATTTCGTCTGTCCCAAGTCAATGACTCTGGAAGAGTGGCAGATTGCGCTGAGGAAGCAGCAGGCGCAGACTGAGAATTTCGGGATATCATCCAGAGGAAACGGTGAATATTTTGTCAAGAATGCCAGTTCGAGAAGCGAATACAAAGTAATTTACAGAGGAGCTTCAAGTAAATGGAATTTCTGTTCCTGCATGGACTTCAAGACATCGGGACTGGGTACCTGCAAACATATCGAGGCCGTTAAACTGGACAGGCATTGCAAGCCGTCTCCCGTGCCTTCATATTCATCGGTCTATCTCGACTATCGTGGTGAAAGGAGTGTCAGAATCCGCATAGGTGCTGACGATGAAGAAGCCTTAAGCGCACTTGCAGCCCATTATTTCTGCAAGGATGGCACACTACGTAAAACAGCCTATGCCTCTTTCGGGAAATTTCTCATAGAAGCAAAAGCCATCAATCCATCGTTCAGATGCTATCAGGATGCCATTGATTATGTTGTGAATACCAGGGATAGAGAGAAGCGCACAAAATTGATAGAAGAGAAGTATTCTGATACAACAATTGATTCATTGCTCCGTACAAGGCTCTATCCTTACCAAAAAGAAGGAATCCGCTTTGCCGCAAAGGCTGGAAAAGCCATCATTGCGGATGAAATGGGTCTTGGAAAGACGGTGCAGGCCATCGGGGTGGCGGAATTGCTTCGGCGGGAGGGCCTGGTAACGTCCGTTCTGGTGCTGGCACCCACATCATTGAAGTACCAATGGAAGTGCGAAATCGAAAAGTTCACCGGCAACTCGGATGTCATTGTGGTTGAAGGAAGCCACCTCAAGCGAAGAGAAATGTACGTGAGTCCGGGCACATACAAGATTGTTTCATACAACTCCGCCTGCAACGATATCAAGATACTGGGCAAACTGGAATGCGATCTGCTCATTATGGACGAAGTGCAACGTCTGAAAAACTGGAATACCCAGATTTCAAAGGCTGCCAGACGCATAGTGTCAGACTATTCTGTGATTCTGTCCGGAACTCCACTTGAAAATAAACTTGAGGAGTTGTATTCAATAGTGGAGTTTGCAGACCAGTACGCTCTATCCCCTTATTACAAGTTCAGGCACGAGTGTATCCTTACCGATGACACCGGCAAGGTTCTTGGCTATCAGAATCTCAATGCCGTGGGCAGCAAACTTAAGGACATATTGATACGCAGGCGCAAGAAGGATGTGAACCTACAGCTGCCTGAAAGGATGGATCAGACCATCTTCGTGCCAATGACCAAAGAACAGATGGGCATCCACGACGAATTCAAGAATGTTGTGGCAAGGCTGGTGCTGAAATGGCAGCGGATGCATTTTCTCAGCGAAACTGACAGGCGCAGGCTGATGTTGAGCCTTTCACAGATGAGGATGGTTTGTGACAGCACATTCATTCTCGACCAGAAGAGCAGGTATGACACCAAGGTGGAAGAGGCTATGAACATTATCTCCGATATCATTGACGGGGCTGAAGACAGCAAGGTTGTGGTATTCAGCAGTTGGGAACGGATGACACGGCTGCTTGCACAGGAACTGGACAAATGCGGTATAGGTTATGAAAACCTTCATGGTGGCGAGCCGTCCGCAAAGCGGAAGAATATGGTCTCCAATTTCACCGATCTGCCACAAAGCCGGGTATTCCTTTCAACGGATGCGGGCAGTACCGGACTCAATCTGCAGGCGGCGAGCACTATCATCAATCTTGACCTTCCCTGGAATCCGGCTGTTCTGGAGCAGCGAATAGCGCGAATTTACCGCATCGGGCAACAGAAGAACATCCAGGTTATCAATCTTGTGTCGGCTCATACCTTGGAAGAGACTATGATTGGTAAGTTGAAGTTCAAAACTTCGTTGTTCGAAGGAGTCCTGGACGGAGGTGACGATGCCGTATTTGCGTCCGATGACAAATTCGCTAAAATCATGAATCTGGTAGGAGAGTATGTGGAGCCTTCGGCAGAAGGGACTCACGCAGATAATTCCGGTGTAACTGTTGAATACGGAGATGTTGAGCCAAGCAGCAAACAGGCTGATGCGAGCATCGATTCTACCGGTTCGGCAATTTCAACAACTCCGGTGGTTCCGGCAGATTCGGCCGATGACTCCAACGAAGAAGTTGAAGACATCATATCGCCTGCTGAACCAGAGAATCTGGTAAATCAGGGCATCTCTTTCTTCAGCAATCTGGTTGAAACCCTCAAATCACCGGAAAGAACAGCAAGACTTATAGATCAAATTGTAGTCGAAGACAAGGATACAGGCAAAGCGTCCATTAATATCCCTATTAAAAGCAAACAGCTCATTACCGATGCTCTTGACCTTATCGGGAAACTGCTGGCTCAGTAGTGTTCCTGAGAATTATCTTCCCGTCCTTGATTTCGAGACCACTTTCGTTGAGCCAATCCTCGGCCATCTGCGCTTCGGCTTGGTCTTTGAAGTCATACCACTGCTGGATGATACCCAGGTCTTCAGCCGCATTGCGGAAACTGGCAAACGGGTGCCTGCCGTTGAGCGCCCTGTATAGCCGTTGTTGCTCCTTTTCAGAACGCAACTCCATGAATTCCTCCATAATGCGGAAGGACTCGTAACTCGGAATTGGCTCGATGCGCACGAGATTGTGATTGAGATAGGTTCGGATGGCATCCTGCTCCCACTCTTTGTATGAGCATATTTCTTCTTCCGTGATTTCTCCTTCCTCGAACATATAATCGGCCATAATGAATGTCAGGCCGCCAGTTGTGAGGTCTACAAAATGAGCGGAGCCGCTTTGGGAGGCTTCGTGATCTGTAAGGACGAACGCAAGTTCGGAAAGAATGCTATTTGTAATCATATAATATCATGTGAGTTAGACGGTGACTAACTAATGAATGATTCCTGTATCATATTTCATCTATATCAATTTCCTTATTAACTGAAATTCCCGTCCGTTTGTAACGTGGTCTGAGTGAATCCTGAAAATAATAGCCCCGAAGTGAGATTTTTTTTGCTTCGGGGCTTGGTTTTTCGGAAATAAATAGATATATTTGTACCTATGTTTTAAGACTCAGTT
>NZ_JBAELF010000135.1:0-24978 GCF_056211015.1 Candidatus Egerieousia sp. | reverse complement strand
ATACCGCAACCGCGCGATACGACCTGTGTGAACTGGATGTCTGCCATAGTCTAATGTATATTGGTGTATATAATATAGACGGGCGTCAACCCTTTTCATGAACTTTGGCGACTACAAATTATGTCATGAGGGTTTCATTACGACAAAGCCCTTGTCATAAATATTGAATCCGCAAAATGTACCATCACCTTCTTCGTCGAAGTTCAGAATATTATCACCATACTTGCAATATTGACACCATCCACTGAATATATCGTGATATTCAGGTTGAACGTTTATTCTACCGGAATAGACATAATCAGGCTCACCGAATTTGTCAACCACTTGTTGCCTGGTGTAAAGCTGTCCAATGTACATTCCATTCACATCAACATCCTGTGCACTGCAATAATATGAGATAAGCAGCAGTGGGAACATATAAGTAAATAAATTGAACTTATTATGTCTTTGGAACTTAATCATTTACAGATATGTACTAGAAAGTATATACGCAGGAAGCCTCCCTTCTTGGCAGGGCAACGGTAATGACATCATTACCAGCTTTCACCCCGATGGATTTCAATGCTACTTCAGCTGATTCCAAAGCCTTGGCAGGCGTATTGTTGTTTTCACTCAGATGGCACAGGAAGATATGAGTAAGGCCGTTATGATAAACCTGCCTCAGGATTTCACCCATCCTGTCATTGCTCAGATGCCCCTGACCGTTGCAGATTCTCACCTTGAGTTCAGGTGGATAAGGCCCCCGCATGAGCATGTCAATGTCAAAATTACTTTCAAGAATAAGGACCTGTGATTCCTTTGCGAACCTGACCAGCTGAGGGTTGGACTGTCCTATGTCCGTAGCAAGAGTGAAAACGGTATTTTCTACCTTTATCTTATAACCAACGGTCTGTGTTGCATCATGGCTCACCAGGAAAGGTGTGAATTCTACGCCGTCGTATTCAAATGTTTCATCAAGTTTGGTGTAACGGGCACAACCGCTCATTCTACCCCTGGTACAGAAATGGTGAACGAGCGAATTGTGAAGCACTCTGGTTGCAAAAGCGGGAATGTGATACTTGCCGCATAATACTCCAAGGCTTTTTATATGGTCCAGATGATCGTGGGTGACAAGAACAAAATGAATCCTTGAAAAATCAAGTCCATGCTCCTGCAGACGTTTCTTTATTGTACGCGGGCCTATTCCTGCGTCCACAACAAAGGCACCGCACTGATGTTCGAAATAATAGCAATTGCCGTTGCTGCCACTTGATAATGAAACAAACTTTACCATTATTCCTCCTGTCCGAGTTGAGAAACCATTTCAATGACCAGAGCGGTCATTCTGTCTGCCGCAGCATCTGCGGCAATTACAACGTCATCACCATCATTGACATAGTCATCGGCATAATCATCGTGAGCCTCGTTGGTAATCACGCTTATTCCCATCACCGGAATATCCATATGTCTTGCAGCTATGACTTCAGGTATTGTTGACATTCCAACAGCATCCGCACCTGCGCTTCTATAGAATCTGTACTCGGCAGGTGTTTCGTATGTAGGACCGGTGCTGCCAAGATACACACCATGATGAAGCTTGATTTCCAATTTGGATGCTATCTTGTCCATCATTGCAATGAGCCTCTTGTCGTACGGCCTTGTCATATCAGGGAATCTTGGCCCGAGTTCCTCAATATTCTTACCTATCAATGGATTTGGCAGTAAATTGATATGATCTGTGATAAGCATCAGGTCACCGACCTTGTATTTGAAATTTACTCCGCCGGCAGCATTGGAAACAAAGAGATATTTGATTCCCAACAACGCCATAACCCTTATGGGCAGCACAACCTGTTCCATAGGGTATCCTTCATAGTAATGGAATCTTCCCTGCATTGCAATCACCGGCTGACCACCGAGTCTTCCATAGATAAGATTTCCTTTATGACCTATCGCTGTGGAAATGGAGAAGCCTGGGATCTCCTTGTAAGGGATAACCTGTGCTTCCTCAATGATGTCTCCAAGTTTGCCCAGGCCGCTGCCAAGTACTATTCCGGCAAGTGGCTTGATGCCGACTATCCTGCTTTTGATGTACTCAACCGCAGTTTTGATTTTCTGTAATCTTATATCTTCCATATGGTAATAATTTTCAAATCAGATGGTTGGATTACTTTCTACAGGCTCTGACCAATAAGCTGAAAAGTAATATTAACAACATAGCTCAAGCAAATTTAATAAATTGTTTATACTTTTGCCAAGAATTAAATCTTAAGCCTGCAATGAGCAGAATCAAAAGACAGATATTGAAACTTTATGCAAACTTCAAAGCGCAGAGCCAGACAAGCCAGGCATTTATCATACTGATAATCCTTCTGCTTATTGGTATTCTACTGCGATGGAGCACCGTAATCAACGGCATTGTCCGCGGCTTCCGCTTTTACAGCGAATAGCGTGCCAAACTTCTCTTCAAGGACAGGAAAATAATGACTCCGTATGCAAAATACAAATACATACGGAGTTGTTTATATTGTTACAGGAAATTACTTTGCGAAAGCAACGCTTCTTGTTTCGCGTATAACGGTAATCTTCACCTGTCCCGGATAAACCATCTCATCCTGAATCTTCCTGGCAATTTCAGTTGAAAGGTTCTCTGCCTCCTGATCGCTGACCTGATCGCTGCCAACAATAACCCTCAGCTCGCGTCCTGCCTGAATAGCATAAGTCTTGTTAACACCCGGATATGAGAGCGCTATGTTCTCCATATCCTTGAGCCTCTTGATGTATGACTCTATCACTTCACGTCTTGCACCTGGACGGGCACCGGAAATGGCATCACCTACAAGAACGAGCGGAGATATGAGAGAAGTCATTTCAATCTCCTCGTGGTGAGCTCCTATTGCATTGCAGATTTCAGGATTCTCCTTATATTTTTCGGCAAGTTTCATACCGAGAAGTGCATGTGGAAGATCCGGATCCTCATCGGAAACTTTTCCGATATCGTGGAGCAGACCTGCCCTGCGCGCGGCCTTTGAATTCAATCCCAGTTCTGAGGCCATTGTAGCACAGATGTTGGCCACTTCCCTTGCGTGCTGAAGAAGATTCTGGCCGTATGAAGATCTGTACTTCATTCTACCTATGAGTTTGACAAGCTCTATGTGCAGTCCGTGGATTCCAAGGTCTATGCAGGTTCTCTTACCTGTTTCCATTATTTCATCCTCAAGCTGTTTCTGAACCTTGGCAACAACCTCCTCGATTCTTGCAGGATGAATTCTGCCGTCTGTTACCAGCTGATGAAGGGCAAGACGCGCTACCTCCCTTCTTACCGGATCGAATGCTGAAAGAAGAATTGCTTCAGGAGTGTCATCAACAACAATTTCAACTCCGGTAGCAGCCTCAAGAGCTCTGATGTTGCGTCCTTCACGGCCTATGATTCTTCCTTTTATCTCATCACTTTCAATATTGAATACAGTAACAGCATTCTCAATTGCGGTTTCCGGAGCAGTTCTCTGAATTGTATTTATCACAATCCTCTTTGCTTCCTTGCTGGCAGTGAGGCGGGCTTCATCCATAACATCATTGATATAGGATGCCGCTTCCGTTCTGGCCTCATCCTTCATTGTCCTTACAAGTTCGGCCTTTGCCTCCTGAGCACTCATTCCGGCTATCAATTCAATCTTCTCGATTGCTGCTTTCTTGAGTTTTTCATATTCGTCCATCTTCTTGTTTACAAGGTTGAGCTGAGCATTAAGATTGTTCTTGATTTTCTCAACGTCCTGCTGTTTCTTCTCAAGCTCATTCTTATGCTGATTGACTATAAGTTCGGCTTGCTTGACCTTGTTTTCAAGGGTCTGCACATGATTGTTCTTCTCATTGATGAACTGCTCGTGCTCACTTTTTAGCTGAAGGAATTTCTCCTTGGCCTGGAAGATCTTCTCTTTCTTTATATCCTCTCCTTCCTTAACAGCCTTTGCTATGATCTCTTCTTTTTTCTTTTTGAGAACCACCTGGTTAACTACGTAGTATCCTGCAGCGAATCCAGCTGCGACACCTACCAGGCTCAATAGTATGACATTAATCATTTTTAAATATATATATGTTTGTTATTAATTGCTTGAAAAAGCCGCCACATCAGCCCTTTTCCGGAAAAACCTGAAAAGATAGGATTTGGGCTCTGTTATTGCCGCAACCTTCCAACGTCCTTAAAAAAGAATCCCCTTGGATAAGGGTAACCCAGGCCTGGTTTTGGCATGCAGTTGACCCGTTTGAATTTATTAGTGTTGATTTTCGCAAAAATACTGCTGTTGCAGCGGCTGGTTCTCTATGTAAGAGTTGAGATGTTCACTCAGACTGGTCAGATCTTCAAGAAAGGTATCCTCCTGCTCGTTTATCATTACGCTTGCCAATGATTTTGCGTAATTAAAAAGTAAGATTGCAAGAATATCCAGCGTATCCTTTGACGCAGCCTTGGACTTGAGCGCTTCGTATGACCTTGATATCATCTGGGCAGCCATCCTGCATGCCTGCTCATTCTTAGGTGAAGAATCATCTATATTGAACTGGAATTTTCTTTTTGCTATTTCCAAATTGATATTCTGCCCCATATTATCAAATTGTCATAAGTTCAAGACAATGGTCTATTTCCTTAATTATTGCGTCTATCTTTGCTTTCGCCTCACGTGAATCCTTTGATGTACCGCTGAATGCATCAGCCAACTCCAAGGTCTTTAATCTGTTCTCTAATTTTTCTACTTTACTGTTTAATTTGTTTATCTGTTCCCTGGCGTTATTGTACTTGTTTTCAAAATCATTTCTCTCATAAACAGCTGTCTCATACATTGAAATCATTGTATTGATTCTCTGCTTGAGTTTTTCAAGAACAACTGTATTACTAGCCTGCATACAAACGCCGTTAATTATTATGCAAATATAAATAATTTTTTATCTCATTTTTCAAAGAGGAGACTCTTATCGGCAGTACCGAGTTCAGCGGCAAGTTTTTCAGGAATGAATTTCCACTTGCTGTGAGCCTTGAGATCAGTCCTGCCGCTGACATACATATTGTAAATGATGCTCCTTATATCGGAGTATTTTTCAATGACAATATCAGGCAGTTCCTCTTTTGATATTCCGGCCCCTTCAGTCAGGAGTTTTCCACCTCCGCTTGCCCTGTATGAGGAAATGGCCACCGTATATTTATCAGAAGAGCTGAATTCACTCCCGTCCTGCATTCCGAGAATGTTCACTCTGCTGCCATAAGGTTTTGTAATGTCAACAGTATAGTTGATTCCTGCCGCAGCATCAAAATTGTAGGAAGGATGTACGAAACGATACTTCGTGCTCTTTCCTGCATTCTGACCGTCCGTTGGCGAATCATGTGCTTCCAGATTGAGAAGATGCCCGCCTCTCACCGGGTTCTCCCCTATCCATAGCATATATGAATATTCAAGATAATCCTTCAACTGCTGGCCAGTAAGTTCTATTTTATAAAGTTCATTTTCGAAAGGATAAATGACGAACAGGTCCTGAAAACTGATTTTTCCTCTTTCAAGCCTGCCTCTGGAGGACAAAGGAGCAGAAATGCTTACCTGTGCTCCGGACGCTTCCAGCTGCGCATTCTGGACAAGGTTTATGTATGCGCATTGACCAAAAAAAGCGTCGGACATCACAAGCTCTTCATCAAGTGTACCTATCTCCCTGTTGGAGAAATCATATACTTTTCTGAAATCGTTCTTGAACGCAGAATTATACTGCATATCGTTTGGAACATTTTCCATAGGAACCAGTGCATAATCCGAAGATTTTGAAACTACCTCACCGTTCATGATTTCGATTTCAAAATCAATTCGTGCAACATATGAGCATCTTGCGCCAGGATCAACAATGACAGTACCGTTGTCAAGTTTTTCGGCATAGGGGGCATGGTCGTGACCGCACAGCAGAGCATCAATTCCGGTGAGAGTTTTTGCAAGATAAAGTGAAGGATTTTCAAAATCATCATACTCACCGTTGCCAACACCCGCATGACAGGTGAGTATTGTTATATCAGGCTTCTCATTCTGATTCACGTAGTTAACCATTGACTGTGCACATTCCCTGACATCCTTGAAATCCATCCCTTTCCAGAGTTTCTCACCAAGCCAGCTCTTGATATTGGAATTGTCATAACCTATGACAGCAACTTTCAAACCGTTGCTTTCAATTATTGCGTAGGGCTTGAAATAACATTCATCAGTTCCCTCCTTGACAATATTCGCGGCCAGATAAGGTATATGCAATTGGGAATGAATCCTGTCATATACACTATGGCCGGTCTCAATATCGTGATTCCCAACAATCAAAGCATCATAGTCAAGATAATCAACCAGTCTGACCATCAAATGTCTTTCACTCAAAGTATCAACGAAATTGGCCCAGTAAGCGGCATTGTCTCCTTGAAGGAAATCGCCGTTGTCCAGCTTTATTACATTATCAGCTCCGCAGACAGAATCGCACTCCTTGAAATATGAACTCACCTTGGCAAGAGAGCTTCGGTTTGCCGTGCCATTGTACAGACTGTCGAAATACTTGCCGTGAACATCGCTTGTCTCAAGTATTGTCACTTTATATATGCCGTCCTTTCTTCCGCAGGAAAATGCGATCATTATCATGAATATGAATATGAAATATCTGATTGTTTTCATATCAAAATCAGTCGTTGTTCCTGTTCAGTCTGTTTATAATCATAGCTATTGCTCCATCACCGGTAACATTGCAGGCTGTACCGAAACTGTCCATGGCAATATACAATGCAATCATCAACGCCTGCATAGGAGGTGTGAAACCAAGATACTCGGACAAAGGGCCGAGTGCTGCCATTATAGCTCCGCCCGGGACGCCGGGAGCTGCCACCATTGTAATGGACAGCATGCAGATGAAAATAAGGAAGTCCGTGAAAGGAAGAGTCACGCCCTGCATATACAGTACGGCGAATGCGCAGGCTACAATCTTCAAACAGCTGCCGGACAGGTGAATGGTTGCACATAACGGAATTACGAAATCCGCTACTGTATCCTTAATTCCGTTGGCCTTGGCTCTCTGGAGCGTTACCGGGATAGTTGCAGCGCTCGACTGTGTTCCGAGTGCGGTTACATAAGCAGGAAGCATCCTTACAAGTGCCTTGAAAGGATTTTTCCTTGCAATTGCTCCGGCAATGCAATATTGCAGAAGAAGCCAGAATATATGCAGTATGAATATGACTATTATCACCTTTACAAAAAGCGCGATTGTTGATGCAGCCTGACCGTCATCGGCAATCTTAAGGAAAATACCGAAAATGAACAGAGGCAAAAGAGGAATGATTACTTTGGTTATAACCATCATTATCACTTCCCTGAACTCATACAAGGCGTGCCTGCAATAATCGCCCTTGATCCTGCTTAAAGTAAGCCCCAGCACGAATGCCAGAACGAGTGACGATGTTATATCCATCACCGGTGGAATAGGAATCTTTACATATTCGGCGTATATCTGGCTGCTCTCTTCCAGTCCATCAACGTTCTGCCCTCCGTAAGTGAGGATTGAAGGATAGGTTAAATCGCAGGTGAGATATGACAATGCACCTGCCAGCCAGGTTGACAGATACGCAATTGCCGCCGTAATCAGCAGAAGTTTTCCCGCTTTGTTTTTCAGCTCGAAGATACCGGGAGCCACAAGAGCTATTATCAGGAAAGGCAATATGAAACCCAGAAAGCCGCTGAACAGGCCGTTGAAGGTTACGAATATCCTTACTATAGAAACAGGAAAAACATAACTGCAGGCAATTCCAAGAATTATTGCAATTATGATTTTACCCAAAAGCGGAATGTGTATCTGTTTCAATGTCTTTTTCATACCCAAGTGAGTTTCTTGCCTTGAGCGGACTTGAGAGTATTCTCGAGCAGTGATACTATTGTCATCGGGCCAACACCACCGGGTACCGGTGAAATGTATGAAGCTTTAGGTTCAACCTGCTTGAAGTCAACATCTCCAACAATCCTGTATCCGCGGGGTTTGGTGGAATCAGGAATTCTTGTGATTCCTACGTCAATCACAACAACTCCTTCCTTTACCATATCCCCCTTCAGAAATTCAGGAACTCCGATTGCGGCAATGATTATGTCTGCATTTCTTGTGAAATATGCAATATCCTTGGTCTTGCTGTTGCACATGGTTACCGTACAGTCCGCCAGCAATCCTTTCTGGGAAAGAAGGTTAGCCATCGGTCTGCCAACAATGTTGCTGCGTCCAAGTATCACGCAGTTCTTTCCTCTTGTTTCAATATTATACTGTTTGAGGAGCGTAAGAATTCCGAACGGTGTTGCCGGAAGAAAACCGGGCATGTTCAGAACCATCTTACCCACATTGGCAAGATGAAATCCATCTACGTCCTTGTGATAATCAATGTTCTTTATTACAACCTGCTCGTTAAGATGCTTTGGCAGAGGTAGCTGAACAATTACACCATCAATATCGTGGTCTTCATTAAGTCTCTTTACAACTGCCAGAAGCTCATCCTGACTGGTTTCCTCCTTCATTTTTATGACGGTTGATTTGAAACCCACCTCCGCACATGCTTTTTCCTTGGACGCAACATAAGTGGCGCTGGCGCCATCGTTGCCAACCAGGACTGCGGCGAGATGAGGGCGTTTGCCCCCGTTGGCCACGCTGGTTTCAACGGTAGCCTTTATTCTTTCCTTGATTTGTGCGGCTGTGAGTTTGCCGTCAATGAGAATAGCCATATATTACCTTCCTCTGAATCTTCTCATGGCCTGCATGGCGTTCATAGCCTTCTTTCCGCCACCACCGGCCATTGTTTTCATTATTTTCTTTGTATCATCGAACTGCTTGAGCAATCTGTTCACTTCAACAATGGTAGTACCGCTGCCTGCTGCAATCCTGCGTCTTCTGGAGCCATTTATGATTGATGGATTGTTTCTTTCCTCAAGTGTCATTGACTGAATGATTGCCTCAATGCCCTTGAATGAACTGTTGTCCATATCCACGTCCTTCAATGCCTTGCCAACTCCAGGGAGCATTGACGCCAGATCCTTTATATTACCCATCTTCTTGATCTGCTGTATCTGATCGTAGAAATCGGTGAATGTAAACTGATCCTTGAGCAGTTTCTTCTGAAGTTTTCTTGCTTCATCCTCATTGAACTGCTCCTGTGCTTTTTCAACCAGGGAGACAACGTCGCCCATACCAAGTATTCGGTCGGCAATACGTTCAGGATGGAACACGTCAAGCGTCTCCATCTTCTCACCGGAGCTCACGAACTTGATAGGTTTCTGAACAACTGCCTTGATTGACAGTGCGGCACCGCCTCTGGTATCGCCATCGAGCTTGGTAAGCACTACGCCGTTGAAATCAAGTCTTTCATTGAAAGCCCTTGCTGTCTCAACTGCGTCCTGACCTGTCATTGAGTCAACAACGAACAATGTCTCGGAAGGATTCACGGCAGCCTTGATTGCTGCAATCTCCTCCATCATCTGCTCGTCAACTGCAAGACGTCCTGCAGTATCTATGATAAGGACATTGTAGTCATACTGCTTTGCATGAGCAACAGCATGTCTTGCAAGTTCCACCGGGTTTCTGTTGCCATCTTCAGTGTAAACTTCAACTCCCACCTGCTCTGCAAGAACCTTCAACTGCTCAATGGCAGCAGGACGGTAAACGTCGCCTGCGCATACAAGTACTCTCTTGCCTTTCTTGTTTTTCAAGAGGTGCGACAGCTTGCCGCAGAAAGTAGTCTTACCTGAACCCTGGAGACCTGAAACCAGAACAATGGCTGGATTTCCGCTGAGGTTTATGTCGGAAGCGCTGCTTCCCATAAGGGTGGCAAGTTCATCATGAACTATCTTCACCATCATCTGTGACGGCTTCACCGACTTGAGCACATCCATGCCCATAGCCTTTGTCTTTACATCGTCACAAAACTTCTTGGCTGTCTTGTAGCTGACATCGGCGTCAAGAAGTGCCTTCCTGATATCCTTCAGCGTTTCTGCAACGTTGATTTCGGTGATTTTGCCTTCACCCTTGAGAATCTTGAACGAATGTTCAAGCCTGTCTATCAAATTTTCAAACATCCGCTAATCCTTATTTGATGAGGTCATCTGAATAGTAAGCCTTTGCAAGATCCTTCTGGTTGTACTTCATGGCCATTACCTGACCGTATGCACCTGCTGAACGGAGAGCTACGAGGTCACCTCTCTGGGTTGTAGGAAGAAGTATCTTTGTACCGAAGCAGTCGGAGCTTTCGCAAACAGGACCAACAACGTCATATCTGAGTTTCCTCTTGTTTGAAGTGAGGTTCTCAATGCTGTGATGAGCCTGATACAATGCAGGACGGATGAGATCGTTCATACCTGCATCAAGAATAACGAACTTCTTCTCCTTGCCTATCTTCACGTAGAGAACTCTGGTAATAACTGAACCGCACTGGCCTACGATTGCACGACCAGGCTCGAAATGTACCTGCTGGCCGGGACGAACTATGAGGTTCTTGCTGATGATGTCGAAATACTGTGCAAAATCAGGAATAGGATTTGCGTTAGGATCGTTGTAATCAATGCCAAGACCACCACCGAGATTTATGTTGTTGATCTCAATGTTCCTGTCAATGAACCATTTCTGGAGTTCCTCAACTCTTGTACACAAAGTCTTGAATACGCCCAGCTCTGTAATCTGGGAACCGATATGGAAATGAAGTCCCTGAAGCTTGATATTCTTGAGGTTTCTGAAAAGATCGTAAACCTGGTCAAAAGCCCAAGGGCTGATTCCGAACTTGTTCTCCTTGAGACCTGTGCTTATGTACTTGTGAGTGTGTGCGTCAATATCAGGGTTGATTCTCAATGAAATGTTGGCAACCTTGCCCATTGACTTTGCAAAATCGTTGATTATCTGTATCTCCGGAACTGATTCGCAGTTGAAAGAGAAAATTCCTGCTTTGAGAGCATCCTTTATTTCCTTGTCTGACTTGCCAACACCGGCATAAACGATCTTTGCAGGGTCAAAGCCGTATTTTACAGCAAGCTTAACCTCGTTTCCGCTTACGCAGTCCGCTCCAAGACCAGCATCCCTGATAAGTTTTACAACTCTCTCGTCTGCATTTGCCTTGAGAGCGAAATGGGCGTTGTAGCCGTGTTTTGAAGTATGTGAAGTGTATTCCTTGAGAGTTGCTCTCAAGAGGTCCAGATCATAGAAATAAAAAGGTGTGTGAATCTGCTGAAAAGCCTGAATTGCGTTTGTGGGTATCATAATATTATTGTTTAATTTCTTTAAGAGCGCTGCTGTGCGCAAATTTTACATCATGCAAAATTAATAAATAATCTTGAAATACTTCAATTTACTCTATGAGCCGGTCTGAGCAGGTCCAGAACCGTTTTCACAGGATTGAAAGTGCTTACAGGCACTTCTACGAAACTTGTATTCCATCTGCTCATTGCACCGTTCCAAAGACCGGGGAGCTCCTGTGCCTTGAGAGTCCTGCCTTCATAGCTCTTTTCTGAAATAAAGCCGGTTGTATCATCAACATATTGGCTCAGGTCGAATTTCTTACCTCGATAGTCATAAACAGCACATACCAGATCAACAGGATTGAAGTGGGTTGAGCGTTTCACCATTTCTTTTATTGCAGGATCATTGGTATTGAGCTGAGCCTTCTCAAGAATCTGGAGCGAAGTGCTTCCGTCTTCCTCTCCGATTATGTATGGTCCGCCGCCGGGCTCGCCTTCATTCCTGACCATACCGCATACACGTACAGGTCTGTTCAGTTTTTCTACCATTTTGTCATAGGTCCGCTGCCTGTCAAGACCCTCAGGTATATCAATGGCAAACTCTTTCTTGAGGAACAACCTTATTTCAGGCAGATACTCATCAAGAGCATCAACACCCTGTGCATCAAGAATTGCCACGTACGAATGGCACTTGCTCTGAAGCTGCAGTGCACGTCCCATCAGGATTTTCTTCCATAGAACGGTTGGCTCAAGCTTGTTCTCAACAGTAATGTTGTCAATGTTCTTGATAACAATGACATTCTCAGAGACAGTATTCAGATTGTCTATCAGAGCACCATGTCCGGCAGGCCTGTAAAGAACCTTGCCATTGGCTTTTACAAAAGGATTGTTGTCCATATCAACGGCAACGATATCACTTTCAGGATTCTGAATCGAGAATCTGACTTTGAACCTGCATCCATAATTATCCTCATAGCTTGCCTTCACATAATTCAGAAGACTTTTGAAATCGTTCAGATGTTCCTTTGAAACTGTGAAGTGGAGAGAAACCTGTCCGTTCTTCATTTTCGCATAACTTGCGCCTTCAACAAGATGCTCCTCAAAAGGAGTACGTACGAATTCTCCATAATCGTGGAAATGAATAAGTCCTTTTGGAGTGCTTCCCAGGTTCAATCCGTCCTTTTCCAGAAGCATGGCAAGGAGGTCTTCAACATCGAAAAGACAGAAATTATTTATGTTTCTGATGAACATTGCACAAGGGTGATCCTCCGGCAGAGGCTCGTTGTGTGTTCTCATATAATCCAGACCGGCATAAATATCCTTGAACATTCTGCTTGCGGCACCGGACGCAGGAACGAACTTGCATATTTTGCCATTGTTGCCTATATACTGTGAATAAGCCATCAAGGCACACTCCTTTGCTTTTTTGCTGAGTCTTGCAATACCATTTCCAATTGATGCGGAATCAAGCACTTTAAGATATGGGAATCCTGTGCGGAAATTTTTCAATTGTTTTTCTAAACTGAGCATATCATTGTGTATTTATATACGTATTTCAATTAATAATAAGTTTTCTTACGACTGGTTCATCAAAGTTTTCATTCAGTTCTTTCAATATATCTTTTTTGCGCAGAAAGAGCTGGGTTCTAATGACAGAGGATGAAGCTTTACAATAAATTGTTCCGTTGTTAAAACTGATCTGTGTGAGACAGGAAGCACTCTTCTCACCTATTACTTTACGAAAATTCCTGATGATTCCGCTGGCGAAAAGCCCTTCTTCAAGCTTGTTCTCAGATACGAAATCCCTTAATATATCGGATATCAGACGCGGTTTTTCGTAGCGCATTTCCTAAAGAATCTGTTCAAAAATTCCGTTTGAAACTTTAAAGTTCCTTGACTCGCGCTTGAGTGAACTTACCAGCTGCTGCGTCCTTTCAAAATTGCAGTCGGAAATGAAAATCTGTCCGAAATCCTCGGAAGCAACCATCTTGAGAAGGTTTTCCACCCGATTCATGTCAAGTTTGTCGAAGATATCGTCCAGCAGAAGTATCGGTGCGAACCCGTACGACTGCTTCATTATGGTATATTGTGCCAGTTTGAGCGCTACGCAGAACGATTTCTGCTCTCCCTGTGAAGCACACTGTCTGACTGGGAGTCCGGAAATTGTGAAATCAATATCGTCACGGTGTACACCACAGGACGTATATTTGAGGATGCTGTCTTTTTCGAAAGAATTTTCAAGCAGATTCTTCAAGGCATCCTTTCCTTCGTTTCTGCGATTGTACAGCTGTGAGTCATAGTTCGTCTGCGCCTTGTCACCGTTTGAACAAAGAACGGCATAATAACGTTGAACCAGAGGACTGACATTGTATATGAGTTCGTTCCTCTTAGCAAAGATGTACCAGGCATCAATGGAGAGTTTAATATTGAGCATCTCCAGTATTTCGGCTTGCATATAACCGGATTTCAGCAATTTGTTCCTGTTGGCAAGTGTAGTGTTATATCTCTGTACAGCAGCAAGATACAACTTATCAAGCTGGCAAAGTATGGAATTGAGGAACTTTCTGCGAATATCTGCGCTTCCATTTATTATACCGGAGTCATCGGGGGAAATCATGACAACCGGATAACTGCCCACATGTTCGGAAAAGCGCTGGAGGAGCTTGCCGTTCTTCTTTATATGCTTTTCAGACGAAGTCCTTGCCGAAATTGATATGTTGTCAATCGTGCAGTCTTCCTTGATGAATTCTCCATTAAGCGAGAACTCCTGCTCACCGGACTTGAACACGTAGGTGTCCGACAAGTTGAAATAGCTTTTGGTCATGCACAGATAGTAAATGGAATCGAGCAGATTTGTTTTACCTTCACCATTATTGCCACTTATGCAATTAAGCTTTGAACTGAACGAAAGTTCGCTTGAAGATATGTTTTTGAAATTGTAAACAGTCTCTCGTTTCAAATACATAAGAAAAGCATCTATTTCTCTTTAAGAGTTGCGAAGTTCAGATATTCAGTCATTCTACCATCTGCAAGTCGTATCCAAGTGCTGTATTTCTTGTTTTCATTCAGCAAGATGACTCTTGCCCCATTGGGTTTGAGGTTGTTATAAACAGTATCACCTCCGGAGTATCTTCCATAAGCCAGAAGAATACCTTTATAAACAACTGAAAAATCGTTGTCATGATCATGACCGGCAAACACTGCGCAAACGTTTCCTGCCTCAAGCAAAGCTGCGAATAAGCCAGAATTGACAGAAGGACAGCACACTTTTTCACCGAAATTTCCATATATGGAAATACTTGGATCTGTTGCTGCCAAGGCAAATTCAGGCAATGGTATGTGCAGGAAAACGAATGAGTTGGATTTATTTGACAAAGAATCGTTTCTGACAAACTCACTGCATTCCGTAAACCATTTCACCTGATTGAAATGAATCCAGTCGTAACCTTCCCACCCCTTCATACGGCAGGAAGAATGTGAATCGAAACAATACAGAATACTTGAAATTATATTGCTGGTTGTGTCGGACGTTCTGATTGGAATCATATAATCAGGACTATCCGTAAGAGAATCGCGGGGCGGTTGAATATTATAGGAATATGAAGAGTACTTGTCATACATCTGGGACAGGCTCATGTCGAATTGGAAATCGTGATTACCGAACACACAGGCAAAAGGTACCCTGAACTGCTGGAACACTTCGCAGATTGTATTTATGGATTCTTCAACATGTTTCGAATAAACCATATCGCCTGTTATGACGGCCAAATCAGGTTGCTCCTCCATCATAACGGTTTTTATACACTCAATGGCATCATTGGACGAGGACTTGCCGTGCTTGAAATGAAGGTCAGTGAATTGAACAATCTTAAATTCTCCGTTACGATTGTACCGCAATACAGGTTTGTTCTGTGAAAATGCTGGAATTGTCACAAAAACAGACACCAGAAGATATAACAATGTACACTTCATATATGAACTGATTGATTTTTCAATCTATTCCACTGTCAGAACCAATCTTATTCCGTTGCAGCGCTGAGCCTCATTAGGAACAGCCCTTCTTCTGTAAGCATTTCTTAACTGGTCCTGCTTGGTATCTATTGCGCTGTCCCATGCTCCACCCCTTCTTACTCTGTCGCCATTGTCGGGCTTGACATTCACAGGATCCTGAATCTCATCAGCCTTGATTTTTGAATAATCATCCTTGACATCGATACAGAACTCCCATACATTGCCGCACATATCATACACTCCAAGTTCATTAGGCGCTTTTGACTTTACCTTATGTGTCTGGTTCTGAGAATTTCCAATATACCAACCTACTTCATTCACATTGTTGCTTCCGGAATATTTGTAATGTCCAGTTTTGTTTCCCCCACGTGCAACATACTCCCATTCAGCTTCGGTAGGCATTCTGAATTTGGATCCTGTAATTGTGCTCAATTTTTCCAGGAACAATTTTGCATCCTGCCATGACACGTTCTCAACGGGTTTGTCCGGATCCTGAAAAACACTGGGATTCGTATTTGTCACATACTGATACAGCGCTTGTGTAACTTCTGTTTCTGAAATATAGAAAGGTCTGCTTATACGAACCCATCTTACAGGCTTTTCATCTTTTTCGGTGCTGTTCTGCTCATCAGTAGCCCCCATCTGGTACATACCGGGTTCTACAAGTATCATATTGAAAGAAACACCGGGTTTGGACTTGCCTGTAAGAGATGTTACTGCCGGAAGATTTACCGGAATGATTGATTTGAGAACATCATTTCCGCCTTGTACCAACTGCAGGATATAAGTGCTGTTCTTTTCAAGCGGTTCAAATTCATATCTGAACGGAACGTATTCAGCGCATCTGACATTAAGCCAGCTGGCGCCTTCTATCATATACACCCAATACTCACCGCTGCCCTTGTCAACAGTTGATACAATGTCACCTTCAAATTCAACATTCGTTGCAACGATTCCAACTTTAATAAGTGCGCAAGGTGAATCATTCAAATCCTTTACCTGATGGACTACTGCAGATAAATCAGATGCATCATGTCTGAAGTCCTTGACCGCCAACTCCTGACTCATTGCCTGACAAACAATGCAGGAAACAATGAAAGTTAAAAATAATCTTTTCATAAGTTATTAGATTTAAAAATGTTCATTAATATCCATTTAAGGCAGTTTTATATCGTTGACACCCAGGGCTCCGGCAGAAATGGGAGTCCAGGCGCGCACTTGTATTTTCGGGTTGTCATCATCTGTGAAATCCCATACCAGCGAAAGATTGCCAGTATCGCTGTATATGCTTGAATGCCAGTTCTGCACCAAGGTGACAAAATAATAGTTAGGTTTGGCTCCATGCCGTAGAATTTCATAGTCGGTGAATTCAACATTTATGTAATTGTTCCTGTTGTCAAAGGCTTGGAACAGTTTTGTAAGATATTGTTTTTTGGTTTTTGTCACCAATTCAACCTTGGCAGGTGAAATCTGAACTTCTGATTTGAATTTTGCAGGTTGTATCACTTTGCCTGTGATTATCAGGGCGTCCTCCGAGAAAATCATCTGCATGAAATCCTTGTCTTTTGTATTGTATGCATTCTTGAATTTCTCGCACCATGAGATAATCTGCAATCTTCTGTCGGTGTCGTTCAATCTGTTACCCTCTTTCAACAGATTCGCATAGGAAACCTTGTCCATGGCAAAATTGAAATCAATAATTTTACCGTTTCTGTCAAAGTCAAGACAAACCTCACGCAGTTTTCCGCTATCGTATGAAGCATCAAGAGGTGTTATCTGAACCATAATATTCCTTATCTGATAGTTGAGCACCTCTCTTGAGCCACTTTTACGATTGATGCGCTCTATTTTGTAACAGTCTTCAACAATCTCATTGTCAAGAGTACAGAAACGAAGATGGTTCCAGCTCATTCCTATTGTCTGAGTAGCCATCCTGTCAATAACTATACCCGTATAATTGACATTGGAATTTCTGGCAAAAGCATTGTTGATGGCTGTCAGCAGTTTTGATGCATTTGATTCAATTTTTGACTTCAGTGCCGGATCATATATGCCATCAACCAATTCAACCTTTACAGAGTTTGACTGTGCCAACAGAATTGAAGGGAGAAGGCATGTTGTCAGAATTAGGAAAGATATAAGCTTTTTCATAAGAATATGTTTTATTTTGCCATTATGAACCATATGGCATTTTTACCTGAATAATCACCAAGGCTTTCTTTTGTATTGGTTTTGTAATTCAATCGGAGATCCTGACCCGGTCCGAGAAGCGCTATCAGTGTTTTTTGGGAATCAGTATCAAAAATTATCCAGAAGGATGAGGCCGCATCCTTACTTTCGGCAACAGTGCCGAAACTTTTAATTTTTCTGCTCGCCTGGTTTCTGTCAATAAAGCTGACCGCCTCCGTAATGTCCTTTTTCTGCAGAAGCTGTGATATCAATTCAGTTTGCCATTCTTTCATATTGTCAGAATTTGCAACGGTTACTGATATGATTTCATTTGTTTCCGGATTCTTTGACGGGGTCTGATGGTGCGATGGAGTCTGATGGTGTGACTGGGTAAGATTTTGGGAAGGAGCCGCATTAGCAACAGATACAGAATGACTGGTTCGTTCAGGAACGGAATTCTGCCGGATTTTTATGAAGTCCGATTTAGGGACATATACGAAAACATCATAGATCCCATTTTTGAACTGTACTATTTCCTGCTTTGTTTTCATTATGCATTCCACGTCAACTTTTTTTGGATTATCCGTTCCGCTCTCCAGCAATGCTTTGTTCACCTTGTTTGTCAAACTGAGCACAGCTGTTGACCTTGCTTCATTCTCGTTATCGAAAAATGATTCGAAGAAGAAGTATTTTCCGCTTCTTTTTATGTCTTTGATTTTTTGAGCGTGATTGTCACTCAATGCAAAGGCGGAAAGGCTCAAACTGACAAATGAAAGCATTATGATAAAAACGGAAATTCTTTTCATATCGCTAATTATCTGCAAATAGATTTTTCACTTTGTTTAATGGTAAATATGAGTGAAGCTTGCACCGGCTCCATCCCTGCTTTCTATCAATTCCTGTAATATCAATCTCAATATTGAGAAGGTGTGCATAACCCTCATCGCTCTTGTGCATAAGCACCATACAATTGACAATATTGCCTTCCAGCGACTTGGCGGCGAAAAAGCCCTTGCAGCCGGATTTAAGGAAATAACCTATGAAATCATTGAGTTTAAGGACAATGCATGAATCCTTATATGCATATCTTCTGTAGTCCACCTCAATGTCGAAATCGTTTTCTACAGCTGAAGTAAGGAGCATGTTTGCTACCGACTCAACAGGCCTGTTCCTGTCATGAATCAATTCAAATCCTTTGCTCTCATCATATTGATAGTAAAGGTTTGAACTGATGTAAGGAAGAATGAATGACTTGCCTTTAAGTATGAACAGATATGAGTTGTTGTTGAATTGTGTTACGTATGCCGAATCAGAGGCAGGTGCTTCAGGAACAGATATGCTTCCAAGTTTGAAAGCCATAAGGTCGCTCATCAGTTTTTCCTCGTCCTCAAGCATTCTGGTCTCGTTCAAAAGATTATGATTGATAGGAAAATTCAGAGAACAGAACTCTTTTCCATTTCTGCAGAAAGAGACGAAATATCTCTGATCGTTTTCATTTCTGATGCTGAATGACAGAGTGGCGAGACCGAAACAATCCTTGAGCGAAGCTATATTCCCCTTTGAGAAATACACCTCGTCTTCATTCATCTTTGTGTTGAAGTTCCTTGATTTATCAATTGAAAGATCAGACTGGAGCGTATATCTTTCAAGGAAATCAAAGACTACATAGTTATGTTCATTCCGGCAGGAATCGGGGAAAATGGTATATCCTATGTGATATATTTCACCACTCTTCTGATAAATGTTAACAGGATGCCCCTTGAATTCACTTGCACAGTGATGAATTCCTTCAGAAATCGTGTCGGTAAGTGAAATCATCCCTGTAGCATTGGCAATTGCATGCAGACACTCAGTCCTATACCGATTTTGAGCATAGGACTGAAGTGTGAACAATGCAATGCTTATCAGAAGAAGAATCAATCTCATAATCCAATATATACGGTTCGTCTCTCACCATTGGAATAAATGATTTCCCCGCTCACGAATTTGCCATTGTTGAATTTACAGTCAACAATTCTGTCACCTTTGTTAACTGTCAGCTTTTCGTTATCAGATGTCTTGAGATCGAATGTATGAGTTTTGGTAACTGTCACGGTTCCCATGGTACCATGCGCCTCACCGTATTCATTTACATTGCCTTCATAACTACCCCAATCAAGAACAGATGATGCAGTCTTGGATTCAGGTCTGACACTGTCATCAGCCTTGACATTTCTATCGGAAGCGGAATTAACTGGTACAACTTGTGTTGAATCGGTGATTTGTTCTTCCGGTTCATTATCCGTGACGTTATTTTCAGAGTTGCCCGAATACAGGAAATATACCACACCCGCCAGAACAATAAGGACTGCGGCGATTATAATATAGAGTTTCTTGCCGCCCGTCTTTGGTCCCGGCACCTCTTTGAGAGGCTCTCCGCATTCAGGACAGACAAAATCTTCAGTTGCTCTGATTTTAAATATTTCACCGCTTTCGCATTTAGGACATTTACTTCCTTCGCCATTCATGTCCCTGTTGGAGCAAATTCCGAATTTGAATCTGTTACGATCTGCTCTTGCCGAAGAATTTCTTCTGTTATCCATAGTATGATTATTTTTTATTGATTAATTCAAGCGCTTTCTTGGCGTTCTCGCTGTATTCTCTATATTTAGGTGAAGTAACGCTGCTGCATTCCTTGCTGACATAATCCTTCATGATTGATTTTACCATATCTGCCATTCCTGCTCTCTGGCTCATCTTCAAATCCGGATTTTTGAGAATATTGTCAACATTTTCCTTGATTTGAGACATGATGTCATCTGTAAATTCCTCGCTTGTATTGATTCCGGTGAATTCATTTGATATGAGCATTACAATCTCGGAATCCCACTCATCCTTTGTTACAGCGCACCATCCCTTCTCCTCCCTGTCGTTTTCGCGGAACGAGATTATATCGTTTGCTGCTGCGACAAATATATAAGGAATCATATCGCTGGCGCTCAATCTGACATCTCCCATCAATTCAGGCAGTTCCGAACCATCGCCTTCTGAATGGAGAAGTATCCTTGACTCCTTTGCCATTGTTTCGTTAGGGTCATTTATCATGTTCTTATAAACCCTGTCGAATTCAGCAACATCTGAAATGGCTCTGATAGGGAAACAATATTTTATGGAAAGAACCGTTATCTCGTTCTTTCTTTCAGATGAGGTGTCAAAATTAAGAGTATAACCGGCAGTTGAATTTCCGAATGCTTCCTTAAGGGCGTTCTTTAACTTTTCAGCGAATTTCTTGAGAGAATCGTCCCCATCATCAGAAGGCATTGAAATAAGTACTGTCTTCCTGTTGATGGATTCAGGCCTTGCAACAGGGTTGTCATTGTTGTTCAATGCTTTCTGCAACTGACCGTCATCAAGTTTGAGGAAGGTGCCGCTCTGCTGGATAAGATCTGAAGCGAAATTCCTTATTAAGGTATCGTTGGTAAGTTCTTTCTGGAGCTGCTGGAGAATGTTGATTCCCAGAATCTTGTCATTCTGGCAATCCTGATCATGTTTTTCCTTGACTTTAGGCGCAAGTTCTATGTCGAACAGATCGAAAATCTGATCCTCATCAGTTGAGCGGGCAAGCTCTCCAAAATGTGCGTAGGACTGGTTTCTTACTATTGACTTTCTCAAATTGCCCGACCAGGTTGTCTGAATGTTTTTGTCAAGAACAAGATTCTGCTCAAGCTTTACCATCTTGTTGAAATCACCTACCTCAATGACTGCATTGGCAAGATCCGATATGCCCTTAGTAGCCTTGTTTCTGTCTGCAATCTTCTTTTCTGCAACATCCATTGCATTCAGGAGCACGGCAATGAACTGACTGACTTCAGCACTGAACTCCTCGAATGCAATCTGCAGTTTTGCAAGCAGTCCGCTCATGAACATTGTGGCAACCTTCTTTGTTCTGTATGTGTAAAGGTCCGCCAGACACTGCTGGAATTCTGAATAAAGCCTTGGTGATTTTCCCGTAGCCCTTTGAAGCAGAGACAGGTTGTTGTAATCACTCTTGATATCGGATGCTTCAGCATCGTAATCATTGATTTTTGCCTCGATTGCATCCAGCTGGTTCTCAATGTCCGCCTTCTGCGCCCGTATATATTCAAGAACCACATTGCAGATTTCGGACAGTTCATGAAGAGAAAGGTTCCCTTCATACCATTTTGTGTAGAGATCCCTTTCAATCTTCTCTATTATGTGTGATGCCTGTTCCTTGAGAATTGAATCCTCAGCCTTGTCTGCATAATACTGCTCAACGCCTTTCTTGTTTCTGAAATCACTGGCATAAACATCCATCAGATGTGTTTCCAGAAAATTCAATGGCTCTTTGTCAAACTTCTTTGCCTCTTCGTAATTGTAATCATTTGATACCTCTCCCCAGAACTCGGAGAATTTCCTGCAGTTCCTGTCAGTATCGAATATTTTTTCCTCAAGCAGGAGATGTGCATCATCCATCAACCATTTCTTGAGATTCTCCCTGCCGCCATTCTTACCCTCAATATATGCTTCGCGGAAATCTTTCTTTACAGGTTCCTTCACGAAACCGAAATCGTCCTTGAAGTTGTTATACTGCATCTGAGCGAGAATCTTCTGTCCAACCGTATAGGAAATGTGTTCAACGATTCTCTTTTCCGGATAAACTATCCTCTTGAGGCCGAAAGTATTGATAGCCTTGGTACGTGCTCTTTCCTTGTCTGTTCCTTTTGAATTCTCGCTATACTCAACGGAAAAATCATTTATGTTCTCCAGGCTGTATGAACGGAGATAATCATCTGTAATGCCTGTCTTCATCTGAAGGAAAAGACGGAAATATATTGTGTCGGCAAGAAGATTAGGCAGTTCCTTGAATGAATCAACCACCACCCCGTTTTCATTGGTATTGGAGTAGAGCATGAGTCCGAACTGCTGGTTTGGCATTGTATTCAGGCGCACATGCTCCGAGCCGCTGATAACATCGCATGGAAGGAATCTGCCAACGTTCAATGCGCTTAACTCCCTCAATGCGGCGTAGCCGTTCTGGTGATACCTTCCAGCCTGGCAACCGGCAGGGATATTGAGTTCAGGAACCATTGCATAAACTACAATATTGGCATCCTTGTACGCTGCCTGCGATCTGGTCTGCGCTATTACATCAATAATGGAACCGGAGCCGGTTCCGCCAGCGAGTCCTGTGATAATATGGATGTTCAAGGAATCCTGATGTGTAATCTTCTTGCATTTTTCGTACTGCGATGAAAGAGCTGAAAGATACTTGTTGCAATTTGCGGCAAAAAGAATCCTTCCCGCCCTTCTTTTCTGTCCGGCTGCCTTTCCAACTTCACCAAGCGTATTTCTCATTGATGCGCCGTTCTTCACAACGCCCTGCAAGCCTGGAAACGCCGAAATGTTGTCAAGAATCTTATTAAGCTCAACTGTCTTTATGTCAACGAACTCACTCTCTGTGAAAGAAGCATCCTTGCCCAGAACCCTGAAACTTGGATCTCCGGGGACCATCATTTCTCTGGTGGAATCCACATAAACATAACCGATTGACAATCTTGCCCTGTCTTCATCGTTTGGAAATTCCTGAAAAATACGTTTTCTGAAAGCTTTGAGTACTTTGCCGCCTGTACCGCCCAATCCTACCAATATATGATTAGGGCTCTGAGGATCTAGTGTTGCCATAATAATTGCTAATAGACGTTATATTTTTTAAAAAACAAATTTAGCATTAATTTTTAAGAAATTCCAATTTTTAAACGGATATAATACTTAAATAACATCATTTCATTTTCGAGTTATAGGTTCACGAAAGTTTATAAAAAAAAGATAATTTGATTTTAAGATAAAAGTTGTAAATTTGCGACCGCTAAAATTCGGCAAAAAAGAAACGTATAAAAAATTTAACATAAAATGGCAAACAAAAACATCGAACAGGAGCCACAGATGAATGTTGCAGCTGCGGTTTCAAAAACAGAAAAATTTCTCAACGAGAACAAGAAAACCCTTATCTGGATTCTTTGCGCTGTAGTGGCACTCGTTGCTGTGGGACTCATTTATCAGCATGCATACAGCATTCCAAGAGCAAAGGAAGCTGTAAACCAGGCGTTCACAGCAGAGATGTACTTTGGTGAGGGTGCTTTTGAAAAAGCTCTCAATGGTGACGAAAATGCAATGGGACTTGCCGAAGTTATCAAGGAATATGGCAGCAAAGCACCTGAAGCTGTGTATTTTGAAGCAGGTGTATGCGAACTTCAGCTCGGCAACTGGGACAACGCTATCAACTATCTCAACAAATACAACGGCAAAGATCCTATCATGAACGCAAGAGCAATTGCCTGCAAGGGTGATGCTTATTCAGCTAAGGAGGATTACAGCAAGGCAGCCAGCCTTTACATACAGGCGGCACAGTGGGCAGACAATGTATTTGCTGCAGCGTATCTGCTCAAAGCCGGCATAGTTTACGAAAAACTCGGCGAGAATGAGAAGGCAGTTGAAGCTTACAATACCATCAAGGTGAAATATCCACAGAGCGTTGAGGCTTACGATATCAACAAGTACATTGAGCGTATTTCTAAATAAGGAATAATATGGGAAGAGCTTTTGAATTCAGAAAGGAAAGGAAATTCAAGCGCTGGGGCAACATGGCCCGCGTTTTCACAAGAATAGGTAAGGAAATCACGATTGCTGCCAAGGCTGGCGGTCCTGATCCTGACAGCAACCCTCGTCTGAGGACACTCATGCAGACAGCAAAGAGTGAGAACATGCCTAAGGATAATGTTGAAAGAGCCATCAAGAGAGCTTTTGAAAAGGATACAGCCGACTACAAGGAAATGGTATATGAAGGCTATGGCCCTCACGGTATTGCAATCCTTGTGGAAACAGCAACTGACAACACAAACAGAACAGTTGCCAATGTAAGAAGTTATTTCACCAAATTCGGCGGCACACTGGGAACCTCTGGCAGCGTTGATTACATGTTTGACCGCAAATGCGTCTTCAAATGCAAGGCAGAGGGTGAAGTTGACATGGACGAACTCGAGTTCGAACTGATTGATTTCGGTGCTGAGGAAGTTTTCAAGGATGACTCGGATGAGGAGAATCCTGATATCATAATGATTTACGGTGCTTACGAATCTTTCGCCACAATCCAGAAGTATCTTGAGGAGAACAAGTTCACCATCATGAGCGGACAGTTCCAGAGATTCCCTAACGTTGAGCTCAAGAAAGTTGCAAAGGAAGACAGGGTTGAACTTGACAAACTCATTGAAAAGATAGAAGAGGATGAAGACGTCCAGAACGTCTACACCACCCTTGACACCTCGGAAGATGAATAACTGACATCCGGTTTAGGAGAGCAAGGCTGCCGCCACGCTCTCCTAAAGCATATTTATAAGACATATTAGTAACTACTAAATAAAACATTTATTATGGAACTTACACATATTGATCATCTTGGCATAGCTGTAAAGTCATTGGAGACAGCTATTCCTTACTATGAGGAGAAACTTGGTTTGAAATGCTACGCAATTGAGGAAGTTGCAGACCAGAAGGTAAAGACAGCTTTCTT
>NZ_JBAELF010000134.1:0-6841 GCF_056211015.1 Candidatus Egerieousia sp. | reverse complement strand
TGCAGGCTGGCCACAAAATTCGTATATTCGCAAATGAGAATACCGGCGGACCGGCATAAAAAGAAAAAACCCGGATTCATCACCAGCACTTACGTCTGGGAGAGGAACGACCGGGACTGCATTGCAAATATATGAAGAATTCAGAATACAACAAAATATTTTTTGATTCCGCCTTTTCAGAGGCAAGGATGAAGCCGTATTTTGACAGATATCCCGGAAACGAAAAGAAAGCTGTCCAGCACTATGAGCAGAATATACGGCTGGCAGAATCGCTGGAGCCTTCCCTATCCATCTTTGAAGTCACTCTGAGGAATGCCGTGATACGCGAACTCGTCAAGATGACTGGACGCCAGGATTGGTACGAATTCCTCAAATCAGACCCGGCATTGAAGGATCTATACAAGTATGTGACGACAGCAGGCAATCACATAAAGAGACGTGGAGAATCTGTCACCATAGACAAGATCAACGGTGAACTCACGCTTGGATTCTGGGTATCCCTGTTCAACGCCGAATACGAGATGGTTCTTTGGAAATATTTGAGAAAAGCCTTCCCGAATATGCCAAAGTCAATCAGGCAGAGAAAGAATGTCAAGAGTCAATCCCTATCAGTTATAAGTAAAACCAGAGTCAACTTCTATCAGGGATAGACTCCTGTCGGAGTCAACCTAAAGCAGGAAACGACACGAAGCAGTTTCTATTCTGATTATCAATAAGTTCTAAATCCTGCGTGGGGAAGTGAACTACTTTATATTCAAAGACTTACAAAGATAGCTAAAAGTATGAATTTACGCAAATTGTGAGGCAATATTGGCCAGGAGGGATGCAAAATCGCTTACGTCACCTTGGACACTGGCACGTTCGAGCGCAGACATATATTTGTCTCGGATTTCCTTTTGAATGATAGTCCACCGATATCCTCCGGATGCCAGCAATACGTTCATCCTTTGATTATTCCGGCCATCACGGACGGAGCGAACATCTCCTGGTACAAAGATACACTTTGATTTTTGCTGCGCAAATACAATAGGATTTTTGCCGCAAATATATGTGTCGGAATGATGGAAAGATTATTATTTTTGCAGTGAGGTCTGATGCCAGACTTCTTGACAACCTCTTAAAAAACAAGGCAGAGTGCTTGGTAACCTCTTTAAAAACAAGAAAATGAAAGCAAAAAATCACTCAGTGAATGTGCTGTTCATGCTTTTCAGCATACTCTTTTGCATTTGCCTTATCGCGGCAAACGTATTCGAAACCAAACAGATTGCATTCTTCGGCCACAGTCAGACAGGCGGCCTGATTGTGTTTCCAATATCCTACATCATCAATGACGTGGTGTGCGAGGTATGGGGGTTCAAGAAGGCCCGGCTGCTTATCTGGACTGGTTTCATCATGAACTTCTTCTTTGTAGGCGTTGGAGCACTCTGCGACCTGCTTCCTGGAGCCGCCTATTGGGATAACGCCGAAGGCTTCCACGCCATTTTCGGACTCGCGCCACGCATCGTCTGCGCCTCGTTAGCAGCTTTTCTCTGCGGAAGTTTCGTGAATGCATACGTAATGTCGAAGATGAAAGTCCGCGACGGGCAGAAGCGTTTCTCCCTCCGAGCAATATTGAGTACAATTTTCGGAGAAATCACGGACTCCATCATCTTCTTCCCGTTGGCTTTCCTGGGTATCGTTCCTATTGAGGAGTTACCCTGGCTTATGGCCGTCCAGGTATTGCTCAAGACTACGTATGAAATAATCGTCCTACCCCTTACAATACGCATTGTGGCCTGGGTGAAGAAGCACGAACAGACAGATGTCTATGACAATGATATCTCGTACAGCATCTGGAAACTCTTTGATTTGTAAACTGAAGCACAAAGTTACATCTTTAAAACCATCAAGGAAGGTCTTCCGGCATAAATTTTTCAAGAACTGACATCATAGTATTCTACATCCACCATCATTATCATTGTAATGGCATCTGCCTGCACAAAGGAGCGGAAAATAAGTAATAATGTGTAATTTTTACACAAATTATTTGGCGGATTGAAAAAAGCACTATATCTTTGCTGTGTAATTTTTACACGAGTAAGATATGGAAGAGAATAAATACTGTTACAAGTACCCTCACCCGGCTGTTACCACAGACTGCGTGATATTCGGTTTCGATGGCAGCGAACTGCAGGTGCTGCTCATTGAAAGAGGCATTGAGCCATTCAAAGGTAAATGGGCTTTCCCTGGAGGATTCCTGAATATGGATGAGACTGCCGAAGAAGGTGCCTTAAGGGAACTGAAGGAAGAAACCGGCCTTGAGAATGCCTACATAGAGCAGTTCAACACTTATTCAGACCTGGGAAGAGATCCGCGAGAGAGAGTTATCACAATTGCACATTACGCGCTGGTGCGCATACAGGAGGTAAAAGGGGGCGATGATGCAGCAAAAGCACAGTGGTTCCCTATCGACGAAGTTCCGCAGCTTGCCTTTGACCACGACAAAATCCTGCGCGATGCAATGAAGAAGCTGAGGGAGCGCATTCACTTCGAGCCGATAGGATTCGAACTGCTTCCTGAAAAATTCACAATGAAGGACCTTCAGGTTCTATATGAATCCATACTCGATGTGAAATTCGACCGTCGCAACTTTGCCAAGAAGATGCTGCACTACGAACTGCTGACCCAGCTCGATGAGACAGTCAGGCCAACCGCCAAGCGAGATGCCCTCCTCTATTCATTCAACAAGGAAAACTACGAGCTCTTCAAGAAAAAGGGCTTTCAACTGGAATTTTAAAATATTTTCAGCCCATTGGTGTAACAACCCTCTCCACTCCCCTACCTATTATTGTAACAAGTTAAACTTAAAACGTGATGAGTATGAAAACAAAAGTATTCAATTTGATTATTCTCGATGAGAGTGGCAGCATGAGATGTATTGAGCGTCAGGCTCTGAACGGTCTTAACGAAACATTGCAGACAATACGCGGAGCGCAAAAAAAGTATCCAGAGCAGGAGCAGCTGGTGAGCATCATTCCTTTTGAATCAGGGAACATCAGACTCCTCAGGGACAAGATTTCAATCAATGAAGTGAAAGACCTTAGACCAAAGGAATACAATCCCGGAGGCAGCACTCCACTTTATGATGCAATAGGCTTCGGCATCAACAGCATCAGGAATGAGGTAAGCGATGATGACAGCGTTCTGGTTACCATAATCACAGATGGTGAGGAAAACAGCAGCGTTGAATATACCGGCAAGGCCATTGCCACTATCATTGACGAACTCAAGAAGAAAGGTTGGATGTTCACATACATTGGAGCCAATCAGGATGCAGTAAGCGTGGCCATGACCATCAATATCAGCAATGCAATGAACTTCGTGCAGGATGATGAAGGTACCAGAGCAATGTTCGAGAGGGAACGCCTGAGCCGTGAAAGATATTTTGAGGAAAATGAAATTTACCGCAAGATGGATTCACCTGAGAAGGCCCGCAAGAAAAGAATAGCCAGGGCATTTGACAGCAACTTCTTTGATGAGCCTGAGGAAATGAACGAAAAGGACAAAAAAGCATGAAGCAAAAGATTTACAACCTGTTGATGGTAACCCACAGGGGCCTGCTGGAGAACACCTACCGGCAGGTCTTCTTCAATGATTCAGGACTATCGCCAGTGAAAACATTTGATGACTATCTGAGCGACTTCTACCTCTACCTGTACGAGGCCAGGCCGAAGTATGTCTCTGCTGACATCAAGGGTTACTATCTCCAGCAAATAAAGGATGAGAAGGCCACTCCGGCATGGCTGCGCCAGACCTTCAGGAGATTCCTGCTGGAGGAGAACAGGATTCTTACAGAGATGCGGGAAGCTTTGGCGGAGTACCGCAGGCAGCTTGCATCGGCGGGCAGCGGCAGGCAGCTGGACATTACCCTGATGCACGTAGGCTTTGCCATTGCCTGGTTCAACCAGCATGAAACCAGCGAGGACCGTTATCTGTTCTTCCGGAGCGCCTACAAGCATTTCAAGGGCTTCTATTCGTGGCCGGATATCGATCTTGACGACAGGGATGTTGCAAACATTCTCGAAATCAGCCAGGGAGCGTTACGCACCAGGACATCGAGACTGTGTGCAAAGGTCAAGCGCCTGGTCTGTGAGCTCAACGACGCCCTCATAGCATCATTGAACAAACAATCGCTCGACATTGCAAAGGAAATCTATGCCGAACCGGAACCTGACATGGAGGCCATTCTGGAGGAACTGCTTGGCCAGGCCGAACGTGAGCTTGAACAGTATGAACAGATAGTGAAACTGCGTATGGAGAAGCGGAAGTCTATCAGGACATTCGAGAAACTGAAAATGGAGGAACAGAAGTCTCGCAGAACCGTTGAGAAATTGAAAGAAGCATGCATAGCGGAAACGAGAATGGCATGCTTATTCTTAGATTCGGAAGACAAGAGCAGCAAGCCGGAAAAGAGCAGCCGCGTAGTCCGTATGTTCAAGAAACTTATAGGAATGTAAAGGCTGTTCTTTCACCGGCGATAGTTAATAAAACAAAGGAATTTCTCTCCAATGAAACAACTCTATATTATAAAGATTTGCACAGTAAAAGTATATTTACTTCGTTTTATGTGCAATTTTTATTATATTTGTGCCAGTTAATATAAATCAAATATGTTAAGAAATCCGCTGATACAGTTCGCAGGCATCCCTGTTTCTACATCTGACATCAAGACGTGCTTTCCAGACCTGGCATTCCCGGACAAGAAAATACAGGCACTGGAAAAGCAGGAAGAATTAATACGTCTTAAGCGCAATCTATACATAGTCAACAAAGAACTTACAGGCAGGGAGACCGATGCCCGCTTGTGCGCAAACCACATATATGGTCCATCATATGTTTCACTCCAATGGGCACTCAGGTACTTTGGAATGATACCTGAACAGGTATTCCAGATGACCAGTGTTACAACCAAGCGCTCGCGTTCTTTCAAGACACCGATTGGCGAATTCTCATACATGCAGGTTCCTGCCAGCTATTTCCCAATAGGCATTGAAGTCATTGAAGACAATGGCGTAAGTTTTCTTATGGCAAGCAGGGAAAAGGCTCTTTGCGACACAATTTTATATGACAATTTCGTACCGTCTCAGTCTATCTCAGCACTTGCTGCATATCTTGAGGAAGATATGAGACTTGATATGGATATTCTTATGGAACTGGATAAAGAAATCATCCTTGAATGTGCAAAGGCAGGCCGTAAGTCCCATATATTGACAAACCTTGTAAAAATGATTGAACGATGACAATATATGAATCAATGCTTGCCGGATACAACGGAAGCGGTACCGCAACACCAAATGCCGAACAGGAGGTATGCCAGAAGATTGCACTTGCAGGTCTCAAGCGCGGAGGTTTCTTTGACCATGCAGCCTTTTATGGAGGCACATGCCTGAGAATGTTCCATGGTCTCCCCCGTTTTTCTGAAGACATGGATTTCTCGCTTACCGAAAAGCGCAATGATATTCATCTAGAGAATTATTTTGATTCTATACGTGAAGAATTCAAGTTAGCTGGTTTTGAAGTAGAAATCACGAAAAAGGAGAAGGCAGCCTTCGGCAGAGTGGAATCAGCATTTCTTAAGGAGAACACAGAAGCATATGACATCAAGTTTCAGACTAGAAAGATGGTCAAGGTCAAGATTGAACTTGACACAGATCCTCCCCTGTCATTCAACACAGAACCAAAGCTCATGCTGCAGCCAAGTTCATTCATGGTACGTTGTTTTACACTGCCTGACCTTTATGCGGGGAAAATGCATGCCCTTGTATACCGTAATTGGCAGAGAAGGGGCAAGGGAAGGGATTGGTTTGATTTTGAATGGTATATACGTCATAATATACCGCTTGACTTCAATCATCTGCAAGCAAGAATCCAAGAATTCAGCGGAGAAGATGTCAGCCGGGAGCAATTCATGGAACAGCTTAGGAATAAACTTGCCACAACAGATATCAACAATGTCAAGCAGGATGTACTGCCTTACATCGGACTTCAGCAACGTCCAGGGCTCGACATCTGGACCAACGATTACTTCCTTCAGCTGGCCGATATGATAAAGTTCCAGCAGTGATACCCAACTTCTGTAAGTAGCTTAAGTTTTGAAAACGCGGTGCCACTGGCATTAAGCCTTGTAGCCGACTTGGATATTCCACCGGCGATAGTTCATCAAGCAAAAACTTATCTCCCCCATGAAATGAAAGACGTGCTGGAAGAGTTCTATGAGGGGAGTCAAGCCACTCATTGACACTATCTTTGCACAACGCCAAATTGTTCAACAAACTCCCGAAGTCCGCTATGATAATCAACTCTACCAATTCCAAGCAGATAGAATTCATTGATAGAACTGCCAGGTAATGGTGCGATGACGGAAAGTTAGAGAAGGTCTCACAGGAACGATAGAGGAAGAGATAGGCAGGACCACGAAAAGGGGCAGTTGTTCACTTTCCCATTATCTCATATTTATTTGAATGATTCATCAAATTTGTCTAATTTTGACAAACCTTAGCAAACCATGTTATTTTCCAAGCACCACCGGCAGGGTTCGTGTTGCGGGAATAGGAGGATTGGCTGCCAGATGGACACTTCAAGCCGAAAAGTTTGAAGTACTTTCTCACGGCGTAGACGGCGTGTTTCATGTGTGAACCAGAAGACTTCCGTTTCAGCAGCATGTTGTACTAACCCCTGCCGGGGAGCCGCAGCGATTGCCGCCGAGTCCTCCAATGTAATGATATAAGAAATACACTGGTTTTGATTATATTTAATCGACAAATTATCTATTAATCAACCAGTGTATGAAGCAATTAAGCTC
>NZ_JBAELF010000133.1:0-13147 GCF_056211015.1 Candidatus Egerieousia sp. | reverse complement strand
AGTATGTACGAAAAGCTCAGCGCAATTCCGATTCCAATGTTGAGTCCTATTCCTCCGCGCCTTTTCTTTGATGAAAGCGACACTCCTATCAAAGTGAGAATGAACGCTGAGAAAGGCATGGCAAAACGCGTATGCTTTTCTATGAGCGCATATTTCACCATCTGGTCCCCCCTGAGTTTCTGCATGTCTATCAATTCATTCAATTCGCGGAAATTCAGCTGCTCCACTATGTTCTGGCTCCTGTAGAAATCCTCAACCGTGATTACTATGCTTGTATCCATGGACTCACCCACCTCAACTTTCTGCCAGTCACCAACGAACTTCCTCAAATGATAGTGCTTGAGATTCCAGCACTGTTTGAGCGAATCCCACTGAGCCTGGTCAGCGGAAAGTTTTGAAACTATTCTGTTGTCCTCAATGCTTTCCAGAGTGAAATCATAAGCCGTATTGTAAGTTGGATTGAACGATTCAGCGTACATGAACACACCGGGCTTTATCTGATAGTGCATGTTTCTTCCGAACTCCTTGTATTTGTCCTTCACATATTTCTTCTCGAAAGCCAGACGGCTCTTATTTGCAGGCGGAATCACCCAGAGGTTCAACGTAAGTGAGAATATGGCAATGATTGCCGCCGATATGAAATACGGATACATCAGTCTCTTGAACGAAATGCCACCAGCCAGGATGGCCACTATCTCACTGTTGCCCGCAAGCTTGGAGGTGAAGAAAATCACAGTGATGAACACGAACAGCGAACTGAACATGTTCGAGAAATACGGCACGAAATTGCAGTAGTAATTGATTACCAGATTCAGTGGAGCATTGCTGTCAACGAAATGATCTATCTTCTCACTTATATCAAAGATTATGACAATACCTATTATCAGAAGCAGAGCAACAAAGAAAGTGCTCAGGAACTTCTTGATTATGTATTTGTCTATCAGGGTTATCCTGAAATTGAAATCCTTTAGTGCCATAATCAGATCTTGGTTTCCAGTTTCTTTACCGCAGCATCCTTCCAGGAAGCGAAGTCACCCGCCTTTATATGCTTCCTTGCCTCTTTCACCAGCGACAGGTAGAAAGCCAGATTATGCTCTGAAGCTATCTGCGCAGCCAGCATCTCCCCGGAAATGAACAGATGCCTCAGGTAAGCCTTTGAATAGGTGGTATCCACGAATGAATTCCCCACCCGGTCGATAGGACTGTAATCATCGGCCCATTTCCTGTTCCTTATGTTTATCATGCCGTCCCATGTGAACAGCATTCCGTTGCGTCCGTTTCTGGTAGGCATCACGCAGTCGAACATGTCAACTCCACGGGCGATTCCCTCCAGTATGTTGGCAGGTGTCCCTACGCCCATGAGGTATCTGGGTTTCTCACATGGCAGGAACGGTTCAACCACCTCCAGCATTTCGTACATCTTCTCGGTAGGCTCGCCAACTGCCAGACCGCCGATGGCATAGCCGTCCATATCCATGGCTACGGCATGCTCTGCGGCCATACGCCTCAGGTCAGGATATACACAGCCCTGGACAATAGGGAAATAATATTGTCTGTATCCGTACAACGGCTCCGTTTCCTTGAAACGCGCCACTCCCCTCTCCAGCCATCGCTGAGTGAGTTTGAGAGACTTGAGTGCGTACTTGTAGTCTGCGGTGCCTGGGGTGCATTCGTCGAGCGCCATTATGATATCGGCTCCTATCATCCTCTGGGTGTCTACATTGTTCTCAGGGGTGAAAAGATGCTTGGAACCGTCGATGTGTGAGCGGAAAGTACAGCCTTCCTCCGTAAGTTTCCTGTTCTCTGTGAGGGAGAAAACCTGGAATCCGCCGCTGTCGGTAAGTATGGGGCCGTCCCAGGATATGAACCTGTGCAGGCCGCCTGCCCTGTTAAGTATGTCAAGGCCCGGTCTGAGATAGAGGTGATAGGTGTTGCCGAGGATTATCTGAGCCTTGATATCGCTCTTCAAATCCCTGTGATAGACACCCTTCACGCTTCCAACAGTGCCAACTGGCATGAAGATAGGCGTCTCCACCACACCGTGATCGGTATAGAGCAGACCTGTCCTTGCCCTGCTTCCACTGTCGTTGTCCAATACCTCGAATCTCATAACCGCCTTGCTACCTGTTGTTTTACTATCTTGAATATCTATTTCAAATACTTGTTCCTGAAACTAAAGTCCTCCCCTCTTGCCGTTCCATTACTGCTGCCGCAATAATCCTACAAATTTTTTACCAAAATCTATTCAGGCATAAATCAATTTTGCGGCATTATGCACTATAACCTGCAAAATTAATAAAAAAATGGAGGCAAACTTACGTTCACCTCCATTTTTGAATTTCTTTATTGCCTAAAACTCTCCGCGGGCAAGTTTCTCGCGGCAGGCGCGAAGCATATCGTCAACCATTTCGTTGATGCCCCATTTAGGATTCCAGCCCCACTCCTCGCGAGCGCAGGAATCATCCATGATATCCGGCCATGAGTTGGAAATCTGGTCCTTCACAGGATCAACGTTGAACGATGCGCTGAATTCAGGAATGCGTTTCTTAATCTGCTCGAACAACTGGTCCGGTGTGAAGCTCATTGAAGTAATGTTGAAGCTGTTCCTGTGCTTGAGTTTTGAAGGATCGGCTTCCATGAGGGTTGTAACAGCCTCCAGTGCATCAGGCATGTAAAGCATGTCCATATATCTGTCATGAGGAACCTCGCAAACATATTTGCCGGTCTTTACCGCATGGTAGAAAACCTCAACTGCATAGTCGGTTGTGCCGCCGCCTGGCATTGCACCGTTTGAAATTATACCCGGGAACCTCACGCTTCTGGTATCCACTCCGAATCTTGTGAAATAATAATCGCTGAGAAGCTCGCCTGTTACCTTGCACACACCATAAATGGTGTTAGGTCTCATTACAGTGTCCTGAGGGGTTTTGTAATGAGGTGTGCTGTTGCCGAAAGCGCCGATTGAGCTTGGCGTGAACACGCTGCATCCGAATTCCTTGGCAATGTCAAGGGAATTCACGAGCGCTGTCATGTTTATGTGCCAGGCAAGCTGCGGATTCTTCTCTCCTGTGGCGCTCAGAAGGGCAACGAGGTTGAACAGAGCATCAATATTATATTTCTTGACTGTTTCGGCATATGCCTGCGCATCGAGAGCGTCAAGTTTCATGGCCGTAACACCCATGTTCTCAAGTTTTGCAACCATCTCAGGTTTGAGATCGGCGGCAATCACATTGTCCGCTCCATAACATTTCTGAAGATGAGGCACCAGTTCAGTTCCAATCTGGCCGCCGGCACCAACAACAAGTATTCTTTTCATTTACGAATTTTCTTTTACAATCTTTACACAAAGATACTACCAAAATTTGAAAAACGATAAAAACTTGCGTCTTTGTCTTTCCGTTTGAAACTTGCCGGCATTGAAATGCAGCTTTTCTGCATATTCCATGCGAAGAACAGCTGTTCCTCTCCCACTCGGGGTGCAAAAAGACCGCTTTTGCACCCGGAACAGACAGCTGAGGGCAGCAGATGGCAATGTGGTCACGGAATTGCAAATGCGGTTGCTAATGTGTACTTTTGACAAACATTCGCTAGGCAAGGAACTATGCAGACACAGTTGACAGATGAATTGATAGCCCTAATCAACGACATGGCCGCAGGCTCGGGCTTTGCGGACTGGGGAGTAGCCAGCCTGTGCGATGCAGTGGATGAAGAGGCGCGGCAGCATTATCTGAGGCGCATGCACGAACAGGGATTTGCGCAGATGAGCTATCTGGAGCGTAATCTGGAACTCAGGTTCAATCCGCAGGAACTTGTCCCGGGTGCAAGAAGCATAATTGTGTTTCTGGTTCCGTTCGGAAGCAATGAGCGCATTGGCAATCCGGCCCCGATTTCAGCATTGCTGAGCAAGCCGCCTCAAGATACCGGCAATACAGCAGTACCAACAAAAGTCCTTCCACAAATTTGTGCCTCCCAATTCGCCTTGGGCCAGGATTATCATAAAGTGATAAAGAACAAGCTGTGGAACATCATGGCTGAAATCAAGAAACTGGAACCGGGGTTCGAAGGCAGAGCTTTCGTGGACTCAGCCCCGGTGCTGGAACGGTATTGGGCGGTCAGGGCAGGTCTTGGTTTCATTGGTAAAAACAATTTCCTGATTTCGCCAAAGGCAGGAATACGCAATTTTCTGGGCTGCATAATCTGCAATCTTGATTTTCCCTGCAAAAATATTCGAATCTCAGAATCTGCAAACACTTGTGGCAGCTGCCGCAAATGCATCGATGCCTGCCCGAGCGGAGCCCTGAGCGCTCCTTTCACCATCGAGGTGGAAAAATGCATATCTTACAGGACGATAGAGGCGCCATATGCCCCGGACACCAGAAGAAGACTCATTTCAGGCGAATTGAAAGAACCCGGTTTGGCACAAACTCAGAGACCCACCAGCATCTTCGGCTGCGACCGCTGCATGGACGCCTGCCCATGGAACCGCTTCAACCTCCCCGGCTGGAGCGAATTCGAACCACAGGCCCTCCCTGTTCCCATAAGCCATTTCCACCGGCGATAGTCTGGAAAAACCATTTTCACAACAAAATCTTAACTATGGAATTCTTCACGAAAATTGACATTGCACCATTCCCACAGAAGATTGATCTGAACGGCAGAATCATGCTCATAGGTTCCTGCTTCAGCACGTCAATTGGGACAATGCTTCAGAGCTACGGTTTCAATACATGCATAAACCCTTTTGGTGTACTGTTCAATCCTGCTTCAATTGCCAATGCCTGCGAAAGGCTGGCCAGGCCACAAGCTTTTGAAGCAACGGAGGTAATTGACATATCACAAAACCGCACAACCAACTCCAGACTTACCGATAAAAAATCAGAGGATATTGAAGACAACAACAATCCAAACCTTTATTGCCTTCACAAAGAACCCAACACAACAATCAGTGCACAGCCATCAAGGTTCTGCAGTTTCTCGCACCATTCGTCGTTTGCAAGAAGTTCGGCACAGGAGTTTCTGGAAAACGCAAACAGCGAATTGGAACGTGCCGCTGAATTCTTCAAACAGGCCGATACGCTGATTGTCACTCTGGGAACTGCATACGTTTTCCGCCATATTGCCAGAAATATGATTGTTTCCAACTGCCACAAGATAGTGCCGCAGGAATTCAGCAGGGAACTTCTCAGCATTGAACAGAGCGTGGAATGTCTTGGGCGCATAATGAAGGCCACCGAAGGCAAGCATGTGATTTTCACCGTAAGTCCGGTCCGCCATCTGGCAGACGGAGCCCACGGCAACCAGTTGAGCAAGAGCACGCTGCTGCACGCAATAAACGCAAAAGTTCATGAACCATCGCCGGTGGAAAATAAGATTGATTACTTTCCTGCCTTTGAAATAATGATGGATGAGCTGAGAGATTACAGGTTCTATGCCGAGGATATGGTTCACCCGTCAGAAGTGGCGGTGAAATACATCTTCGAGCGTTTCACTGAAGTTGCCATAGAGGAACCATGCAAGCCACAGATGATTGCAGCTCACAAGAAATGGCTGTTTCAGCAGCACAATTCATCCCGGTAATCAGTTATTTCCGTGACAGATACTGTCTGAAGAGTTTGAAGAATTGAGGACTGAGGGCGGCCAGAGCTATCATGTTAGGTATTACAATGAAACCCACCGCAATGTCGGCAATGTCCCATACCTGCTCGACTTCCAGGGTAACGGCAAGGATTGGCAGAATGAAGAACAGGTATTTTATCCATCTGAGCGCTTTCCTGCCAAAGAGATATTCAACGCAGGTACGGAACTCAACGAAGAAACCAATATAGCTTGAATATGTGAAAAGGAATACGGCCACGCTCAGGACAATGATTCCCATACGGCCCCAGACGAGTTCGAAACCGTCGAAGGTGAGCGCTACGCCAGTATTTCCATTGCACCAGACTCCTGAGCAGATAACTGAAAGGGCAGTAAGCGTGCAGATAACTATTGTAACGAACACTTCGAATATTCCGTACATTCCCTGATGTGCCGGATGGTCGGTTCTGGCGGTTGCGTGTACGGTGGCGGCAGTACCCATTCCTGCTTCATTGGAGAATATTCCACGTGACGCGCCCCTGGCCATAGCGAGTGCAATGGTTGAGCCTGCGAATCCTCCTATAGCAGGAGCCGGTGCGAATGAATATCTGAATATCATTGCAAACGCCTCAGGCACCTTGTCAATGTTGCATATCACAACGCCAATGCAGGCTATGATATATATCAATATCATCGGAGGCACAAGCTTCTCACAAAAACCGCCGATTTTCCGGATGCCGCCTGCCTGGACAAGAAAATAACTTGTTACCACCACAATCAACCCTATCAGCAACATTGGTATTTCAAAACCGGTATTGCCTGAAAGTCCTCTTATTGCCATTTCAGCAGATTCTCCGAAAGACCCGAGCATTGTGCTTATGCCCTTGCCGTAAACGTTGTTCATACAGGAAGCCAGAGTGTTCACCTGAACAAAACATGCGTCGGCACATACCTCAACAAAGAGTGCAAATGCATATATGGAGGCAAGAACAAGACCGGCTTTACCAAGGCCCTGCTTCATATAATGCATGGGGCCACCGAAAAACTCCCCTTGTTCGTCCTGCTTCCTGAATGCTACGGACAGCGTAACTTCGGCCATTTTGGTAGCCATCCCTACAATTGCAATAATCCACATCCAGAATACAGATCCAGGCCCTCCGATTGCAATGGCCGCCGCCACACCGGCGATATTGCCTGAGCCCACTGTACCGGCGAGAACGGTTGAAATGGTCTGGAAAGGAGTAAGCTCGCCTTTTCCGGCAGAGTCCGCCTTGCTTTTTCTACAGAAGATCTCGCCTACGGTTTTTCTCCACCACTTGCCAATGCCGATAATCTGAAACAAACCTGTACCTATTGTAAGGTACAGGCCGACTCCTACCATCAGCAGCATCAAAGGAGCCCCCCAGAGAAATTCCGTAAGTTCACAGATTCTGTTCCACATTGTTAACATTCTTCTTTAGAAGCTTGGATAAAGTCCGTCCCAGACTATCCTACGGTAATTTTCACGGTCGGTGTCGCCTTCCGTGGAGATGCACAGAACGCGTGAATTGCTGTCAAGGCCTATCTGTTCGCGCATCCAGCCAAGTTCCTTGTTCTGCATAAGTTCGGCAACCAATCCCGTGGTACAGGCCCCGCTTTCGCCGGAAATTACGCGGGAATCACTGCCAAGCGGATTACCAAGGATACGCATGCCTTTGGCTGCAACGGTGTCGGGTACAGAAACAAAGTTATCTGCATAGTCCCGCAGGATTTCCCAGCCTATTGAACACGGCTCTCCGCAGCACAGACCGGCCATTATGGAGTCCATATTCCCTTTTACGAAATGCAGCTTGCCGTCCGCAGCCTTGGCGGTACGGTAAATGCAATCCGCTTTATTTGGTTCCACTACTGTGATGGACGGTTTCTCATTTCCCTTGTACAAGTCCGAGAAGAAAGCTGTCATTGCTCCGCTCATGGCTCCTACACCAGCCTGCAGAAATATGTGGGTAGGGATTTCGCCATTGAGTTGCTCCGCCATTTCGTACCCCATTGTTGTATATCCTTCCATAATCCAATGCGGAACATCCTCATATCCGTCCCAGGCCGTATCCTGGACAAGTACCCAGCCATTCTTCTCAACTCCTTCATTTGCCAGACGTACTGCATCATCGTAATTGAGGTCTGTAATGGACGCATCCGCTCCAAGAGCCTTGATGTTGTTCAGACGCTCCATAGCCGAGCCTTGTGGCATATATACCACACATTTCTGTTTCAATCTGTTGGCCGTCCATGCTACACCTCGTCCGTGGTTGCCGTCGGTAGCAGTAACGAATGTAACATTTCCAAGTTTGCTGCGGATTTCATTGCTTGTCATCCTTTCGAAGCTGAGTTCGCCTATATCCATCCCAAGCTTCCGGGAGATATATGTACCTATTGCGTAACTTCCGCCGAGCACCTTGAATGCATTAAGGCCGAATCTGAAGCTTTCATCCTTTATGTGAAAGCTCTTTATCCCCAAAGCCTTGGAGAGCGACTCCAGATTCACTAGCGGTGTAGGCCTGTATTCAGGGAAGCTTCTATGAAAAGCATTGACTTTCCTTGAATTCTCATACCCGAAGCCTGCCGGTGAAACTAGTTCACTGTCTGGACGACGCACGTAGTGAACTGACTTGAACAATTTATCCATTAACTTTTGTCCGTATTATTTTACAAAACCACAAATACTCCTGTATCACCTTCTCACTCCGGTTCGGCAAGCCGTATCTTTGAAACAAGAAGAGGATTCATATCCGGATGTGCCTTGAGAAAATCCTCTACGACTTCCGTTGCCCTGGTATCATGCTGATACCTCAGCAAAGTCCTGCACCATGACGCCGGGAAGAAAATATCCGTATTCCTTTGTATATTTTCAAGCGCCTCAAGCGCAGGCAGTATATAATCCAACGCCTCATATCTGCGCCTATGATGGCAGAGCAAGGACATGGCTTTCAGCACACGGGATTCCGGACGCAGATATGCTGGATCGGAAAGGATGTAATCGAACAGTTCCCGTCTTGCAGCACTGTCCGGCGAAGCGGCACGGCAGACGAAATCGTATGTGGCCAGACGGTCTGCATTCGTAATCCTGACCCTTTGCTGCGAAGCTATCACCGCAGCGGAATCCGGGTACGCCAGCTGAAGCGAATATGACAGCTCCGTATAATCATTCTCACTCAGCGATAGTCCTGCAAAAGGCTTCTTATCGCGCCAGATAGCATACAACTCATCCCATTGCTGAGTATTTCGCGCCGAGTTCATATACTCACGGAATGCCAGCAGGCGTAACTCGTGGTCCAGAGAGGCGGTTCCGGCCAGGCTCCCGAGTTTATCCGAAAAAGCGGCACGAGTGACTTCGCATCTGAGGTTCTCCGAGGCTCCGTATGAAACGAGCGATGAGAAAATGAGAGGATTGCGTTCGGTATCAAGACACCTGGCGCACCAGTCCACAAACGAGTACCTGTCAAGCACATTGCGCACAGAATTCTCATAAAGGGTCATAAGAAGCGACATCCGCGCTGTTTCATCAAAACCGCTCCACTTTTCCATGATAAAGGCCATGCTGGAGGAATCAGGCCGGAACCAGCCATATCCTTTACCGTCAACGTTCGGAATCCAATACTTTCCTTCCGTCATCTCACATTTTATATCCTGCTCCCAAACCCGTCCCTTTCCACGAGGGTCCTTCTGGAGTATGTTTCCTGTACTATCGCAAGTGTATAATGGCATGTCAGGCTCCTTCACCCACACATCGGACCAGGCCCGCAGGTCCTCATCCGTAAAAGTGTCAAATATCTCAACCAAGGCGTCCCAGGTGGCGTTTGAATAAGCGAATTTCTTCAGATAAACCCGCAGGGCTTCCCTGAAATTGTCCTCACCCAGCTTGCGCGCCAGCATGTCCATGACTATAGGAGCCTTGTCATAAATGATGTTGCTGTAAATGAGCCCCGCATTGTTCAGATTGTCCAAAGGTCTGGAAATGGCGCCGCTGCCAGAAGTGCGGTCCTCCGAATAGGCACTGGCGTAAAGTGACTTGAGATCGGACAGGGTGTGGTTCACCTGAGGGAATGCCGGGCGGACAATCCGGTAAGCGAACCAATTGGCGAACACCTCCTTGGTCCATACATCGTTGAACCATTTCATTGTAACGTAGTCTCCGAACCACATGTGGGCGGTTTCGTGGGCTATGAGGGAAGCGCGTTCAAGTATTTCGTCTGTAGTAGGCTGTGGTCCAAGGAAAATGCGTTTGTCGTTGTAAAGCGTGGCTCCCGTATGCTCCATACCGCCGTACTGGAAATCAGGCAGGACTATGAAATCATATTTGGCGAACGGATAGGCGGTTCCCGTGTATTCCTCCATATAGTCCAGAGCATCGAACACCAGCGTGAATATGGCATCGGTCTGCTCCAGTTTGCTTTCATCATTCTCCCTATGGTACATAGATATAGTCCTGCCGTTCCTGGAAGCGCTCAGTTTCTTGAACTCTCCGGCCACAAACGAGAACAGATATGTGCTCAAAGGCTCTGTAGGAGAAAATTCAAATTTTCTGGAAGCGTTAGCAGTCAAGAGGCTGTCGCATGCCACATTGGTATTGGAAACGGCCTTCCATTCTTCAGGAACATTCAAGGTCAGTTTGAAACAGGCCTTCATATCCGGCTGGTCAAAGCACGGGAAAAGAGTCCTCGCACGGTCCGGGACAAGCAGTGTGTACATGAAACTCTCCCGCCTGTTAAGCGACTGCTCTCCTGCAATGAATTCAATCAGCACGGCATTCGTTCCCTTCTTTACGAACTTGCGGGGAATGATTATGTGTTCATTCAATATTTCAGCCTTGCATTCATTGCCGTTTGCCTCCACGGAAATAAGATTGCTCGGATCCACCTTGAAATCCAGCACCACATCCTTTTTCTCCGATGCCTCGAAATACAAGGCTTCAATTGCATTGATACCGCTGTCCGAGCACAAATCAAAGGAAAGTTCATACTGGACCTTTGAGATGAACGCCGCTCGCTCAACGGCAAGTTTTTCAGAAACGCCCTCTTCGGGAATTTCGTTCGAACCGGCCGAACAAGCTGAACCAGCATTCATGGCAAACAGAGCGGCAAAAGCCCACAGACACAGCAGAAATCGTTTCATGGTATCAGGAAATTACGGAAATCCAGCATAATGCTACTGAAAAAGATAGACCTTGTCTCCGCGGCGGACCTTCATTGCGTCCGGCACGGCAATGCTGCACACATCACCCTTGGAAACGCTTTCCGCGGCCCGCAAGTCAACACGGATTTCCGGAACCTTCATTTCCACGACACCTGTTGAAGAACCAATGATGAGTATGTTGTCAGCTGTTTTCATTTCGCCGCTCTCCATAGTCACTTCCGCAACCCCGAGTTTGGAGAAGAAATTGGTGATCTTGCCCACATAAACCTTCTTCACCTGCGACTTGTTTCCATACACCTCGCTCCATTCACCCAGTTTCGCACCCTGATAGTATCCGTCCCAGAATCCCCTGTTGAAAACCATTGAAAGCCTGCCCTTGAGCGAAGCTGCCAGTTCAGGCGTGAAAGTACCCTCCTGAACGTGCTTTGCCGCGGTTGAATATGCCTCGGACACTATACGCACATACTCCGCACTCCTGGCCCTGCCCTCAATCTTGAAGACTGAAACACCGGCATCAATCATCTTGTCCATGAACTCCACGGTGCACAGGTCCTTGGGCGACATTATCCATTTGTTGTCTATCTCAAGTTTGTTGCCGGTCTCCAGGTCAGTGACTTCGTAGCCCCTGCGGCACAGCTGGAAGCAGGCTCCCCTGTTGGCCGATGCATTATAATGATGGAGGCTCAGGTAGCACTTTCCTGAAACAGCCATGCACAGGGCCCCGTGGCAGAACATCTCCAGCTTCACCAGCTCCCCCTTCGGGCCTCTTATATTTTCCACAGCGATAGCCTTGCTTATCTCTTTAACCTGTGTGAGGGTGAGCTCCCTTGCAAGCACCACCACATCTGCGAACTGGGCGTAGAACTTCAAAGCTTCAACGTTTGAAACGTTGAGCTGCGTGGAAATATGCACCTCCATACCTATTGAACGCGCATAAAGTATTGCCGCCATATCAGAAGCAATCACCGCAGTCACACCCGCTTTCTTTGCCTCGTCAAGAGCATGACGCATAGGTTCCAGATCAGGACCGTAGAGCACTATGTTGAGCGTAAGATAAGTTTTTACTCCGTGTTCACTGCAAATCTCCACAATCCTGGACAGGTCCTCAGGCTGGAAATTGTTTGCGGAATGCGAACGCATGTTCAGATTCCCTATACCGAAATACACGGACTTTGCACCGCCTTGGATCGCCGCCATAAGGCACTCGAAATTCCCCGCAGGGGCCATTATCTCTATTTCTCTGTTCATGGACATCATTTCATTTGACGCAAAATTAAGGTTTACCTACTAGAATTCCTCACGATACCGCTAAATTCAGTCCTGGAAGGCCGGATTCATCTCAGATGACGTTTGAAGAACGCAATGATTTCAGACGGAGTGTCAAGCCGGTCCAGGGCCCATCCATGCACGCCACCTTTCACCTCATACAGAAGCACCTCAACATCCGTTTCAGGATTGATGAACTCGTGCAGAAGAATTGAGCCCGGCAATTCCTTCACCTTCTCCTCCCTGCAGGCAGCTTTGTCAGCAAAACGCCTGACTGCCTCAGGAACGGACAGATAAGCACCCCATCCGCCTGTATTCTCCGGATCGCCTCCCCACATTGAAACAGTATCAGAGGTACCATGAACCTCCATAAGTGATACGGCCTTGTTTATGGTAAGGGAGTCCTTCATCCATTGCATTGTAAGTCCTGCAATTGGAGCAAACGCCGCAAAGAAATCAGGCTTCTGATGGGCAAGAAGATAACTCATCTCCCCTCCGTTGGACATTCCCGTGACAAAAATATCATTCCTGTTCAGGCTGTGCTCCCCTGCAAGCGATGAAGCAAGTTCGCACAGGAAATCAACATCATCCATTTCCCATCCCTGCTGGAAAGGATAGCCCACATTCCACGAAGGCTCACCTTCAGGGTCCTTCGCGCCCTGAGGCACACAGATAGCAAATCCGTTGTCCAAAGCGGTCTGAACCATTCTGGGACAATAATCCGTAGCGGACCCGCCGTAACCATGCAGAAGCAGAATCAACGGCCTCTGACCTATCATGGTATCTGGTTCATAATAATAGTAACTGCGCTCCACCCCATTGTAAAGGTATGTAAGCGCACCATCCTGCGCAAAGGATGCAGTGAATGCGAAGATGCTCAGCACCAACGCCAGAGATATAATTCCAGTAAAACGTTTCATATCCCAAATTTACAATTTTTATTATATTTGTGTCATAGTTCATTTCATCGCTGGATTTTCCGGAATGCAATTTGCTCATACCCTGCTGTGGGGGAACCCGGATTTGCCGAATGCTCCGGGCAGCGCCGGAGACAAGGCTGACTTTCGTTCGTTATGCGAGAACGGGGGTCCGGAAAATCGGGACGCAGTCCGGCGGTGATTATGATTGAGAGGGT
>NZ_JBAELF010000132.1:0-24413 GCF_056211015.1 Candidatus Egerieousia sp. | reverse complement strand
GACTGAACGCCACGGGCGGGCGCGAGTGGTACCGGTACAATCTGGTCGTAAGGCCGGAAGCCCAGGGACAGCATCTTGTGGGAAAACTTCTCAGACCGATGCTGGAATACTGTTCACAGACCGGGAGACAGGCATATCTTGGAACCCATTCGGAAAAGAATGTGGGGATATACAGGCATTTCGAAGATGGGGCAGCAGGGAATTGAAACAAAAAATAGATTCGGTGATTATGATCAAGGCTGCCCTGGAAATCACCAACCGCCCTCGCTCCGCAAAGGTATATCTTCCTCTTCTTCGAGGCCAGAAATTCAAATTCGCAACGATTTTGAGAGTTGTTGATATTCTGGTAAGGAGATTCAATTGAATTCCAAGTCCAGTATCGGCCCTCTCCTCCGATTTCTTGACGATATATGTCAATGCTGTTTTGTAAAGCATTGTGCTTCAATATTCTGAGCCGCCGAAACTTCGCAGTACGTCAGAATCATATGTACACACAAATAAAGTAACATAACTGGAACTTTAGGAATGTGAATCGGCCTTGATGTTTATGCAGGAGGCTATGAGGTAGCCCATTATGGCAACGCCGGCAAATACTATGAGAATATCGGTGGCGTGTATGTCAACAGGATACCAGCTTGTGAGATAGTTGCCAGGAAGGGCAATGAAATGTGTCTTTATTTGCAGCACGCAAAGCGCAAGGCCAAGTATTATGCCTGTAACCGCTCCTAGCAGTGATATGAGTGCACCTTGCAGCGAGAATATTCTTTTTATCATTGAATCCTGCATTCCCATTGAATGGAAGGTGAGCATTTCATCACGCTTTTCCAGGACAAGCATTGATAGCGAAGAGAAGATGTTTATGGCCACAATGAAGATTACGAAGAAAAGTATCAGGTAAACCATTGCCCTCTCCATGTTCACCATCTTGAAAATGACCTCGTTCTGCTGGTAAATGTCCTTCACGGAAAAATCCTCGGGCTTGAAAATATGCTTTAACTTTTTCTCGATTTCCGGGAGGAAACGATTGTTCCCCGCATAAACCTCAACGCTGCTGAACTCATTGCTGTCATATTCTATGAGTTCCTGAAGCATTGGAACGTCAACATACATAAGGTTGGTATCGTAGCCTGATATGTCCTGAATCACTCCCTGTGGGAAAACCTTTGCGGAATTGAGCGAGGCGTAAGGATTTATGAGAGATATCGTGGATGTCCTGCTCGGGAAATAAATCTCAACAGGATTCATGAAGGCAGGATTCACGCCCAGCGTGGATGCAAGCGATTTGGTGAAAACCGCCATTGGCACCTCTCCGAACCTGGTGGAGAAACTGCCCTGAAGGATGGCGGACACCAGTGATGCCTTGCGCCCGTAAAGAGTGTCTATTCCTACTGCGGTGGCTATCTTCTGCCTGCCGTTGTACAGAAGGAAAACGGTCTGGGAAACCACCTTGGCAACATATACATCACTATCGCCGGTGGAAAATTCATCCTTGAGAAGACGCAGCTGCATCAGCTGCCAGGGCTCGAGTTCAAAGGAGGTTCCCTTGCGCGCCTGGACAACAAATGATGCCTTGTGTTCGGTGTAGAATTTCTGGATTATGCCGTCGAAACCGTTATAGACTGAAAGTATCACTACCAATGCCATTGTGCCAATGCATATTCCTATGGCACTTATCATTGAAATGATGTTTATGACATTGTGCTTTTTTCTGGCAAAGAGATACCTCCACGCTATGAACAACGGAACGTTCATCTTACTTCTTCAGCAGTTCGTCAAGATGCGCAACGTAGTCGAGGGTGGTGTCAAGGCAGAAAAGTATTTCCGGGATTATCCTTAACTGATGCCCCATTTCACGTCCCAGCTCGCCTCGTATGGCCCTGGTCTGGTCCTTGAGCATTTCCATCACCTTGCTCTGCTTGGCCGAAGGGAATATGCTCACGAACACCTTGGCAAAGGAAAGGTCCGGACTCACCCTCACCTCGCTTACGGTAAGAAGCGCACCGTCAAAGGCGGCCATTCCCTTGCGCCGTATGATTTCCGCAAGATTGCGCTGGAGCTCCCTGTCTATCTTGAGCAGTCTTGTGCTTCCCTCTTCCATAACGCTAGTTGAATTTGAGTATGAAATAATTCTTCTTGCCCTTCTGAACAAGAATGTATTTTCCGTTGATGAGTTTATCAGCGCCAAGTGTGCCGTTCACATCGGTGAACTTCTCCTTGTTTATGCTCAGGCCGTTTGCTGCAATCATCTTGCGGCACTCGCCCTTTGAAGGGAAAATGTCTGTATCAACGGCAAGCAGGTCAATTATGCCGCCACCGAGCTTGTCTGCAGGCAGTTCGTACTGTGGCACACCATCGAACACTGCAAGGAAAGTTTTCTCATCAAGTTTCTGGAGCGCCTCCTGGGTTGAATTGCCGAACAGTATTCCGCTGGCCTCAACGGCCTTCTTCCACTCCTCCTCACCATGAACCATAATGGTAATCTCCTTTGCAAGAAGCTTCTGGAGCTCCCTCCTGTGAGGTTCCGCCTTATGTGCCTCAATTGCAGATTCAATGGTCTGCCTGTCAAGCATAGTGAAGATCTTTATATACTTTATGGCATCATCATCGCTTACGTTCATCCAGAACTGATAGAAAGTGTATGGAGAAGTGTAGTTTGCATCCAGCCATACGTTACCTTTCTCAGTCTTACCGAACTTGCCGCCGTCGGCCTTTGTTATGAGCGGACATGTAAGAGCGTATGCCTCGTTTCCTGTGATCCTGCGAATAAGTTCGGTACCTGTTGTAATGTTTCCCCACTGGTCGGAGCCGCCCATCTGAAGCTTACAGTTGCAGTTCTTGTTCAGATAGAAGAAATCGTAACCCTGAAGCAGCTGGTAGCTGAACTCGGTGAATGACAGGCCCTCGCGCGCCTCACCGCTCAAACGCTTCTGCACGCTGTCCTTTGCCATCATATAGTTCACGGTTATGTGCTTGCCAATGTCCCTGATGAAATCAAGGAAACCGTAGTCCTTCATCCAGTCGTAATTGTTCACAAGCACTGCGGCGTTCTCCTTGTCACTGTCAAAATCAAGGAAACGACTCAGCTGCTTCTTTATGCACTCCTGATTGTGACGCAATGTCTCAAGTGAAAGCAGGTTTCTCTCGGCATTCTTCATGGAAGGATCACCTATCATACCTGTTGCACCACCTATAAGCGCGTAAGGCTTGTGGCCGCAGTTCTGGAAATGCTTGAGCATCATTATACTAACCAGATGACCTATATGCAATGAATCGGCTGTAGGGTCAATGCCCACGTATGCCGAAGTAGGCTCTTTCATCAGCTGTTCCTCTGTACCTGGCATCATTGTATGAATCATTCCCCTCCAGGTAAGTTCCTCTACAAAATTCTTCATATCATTCTATTCGCAAGCATTAATTTATTTTATTCAAGAACTTAAGGAAGGCTTGCGAAACTTCTTCCCTCCGCACTTCTCTAGTGTTTTACCATTTTTATTCTTTCACCTGCGATAGTTCAGCAACTTCACGGCAGGCCGGCAAAGTTACGCAATAATTCCTCTAGTCAACTATCCAGACCATTACGTAATCGTCGAAAATCTCGTACTCCATGTCAAATTCCTCCTCCTGGCCGTCCTTGTCAATGAACGTGGCCTCTATCTCACCCTCATCCTTTGGATTGAACTTGTCAATCTCCATCTGCTTTGAGAAGTCAACACCGCTCTGACCCATCCTCTTGTAGAGAGCCTCCTTGGCGCACCAGTAGATTGCCAGCTGAGTATTGCGGTTCTTATTGGAAAGATCATCTATCTCATCCTCGGACAAGGCTATTTTCTCAACTGCGGAATAATCCCTGTCAAGAGAATCAATGTCAATGCCAACGTCCTCTGTGGGATGCGTTATGATGGCAACGTATTTCCCGGAATGCGAAATGCTTATGTGAGTAAGGTTGTTCTGTATGAACGGACTGCCATTATCGTGGTGCCCAAGATAAACCTTGTCCTCAAAAACGGTGTTGAGCAACGCCCTCACAGCAAGTTTCTCCTTGCGGCGCACCTCGCTCCTGTACATGAACACCTCTTCAAGTTCGTCCTTGGGAATCGAAACTATGTCAAGAAGTTCCTGCTCTGTCTCGCTCACCTGCCATACGGCAATCTCGCCGCCCTTTTCAAGTTCTCGTCTGAAATAAAGTCCCATATATGTTTATTATACTACTATTCTACTCAAATTTTGCAAGCATTTGATTCACCACTTTTCTCCCGCACTTTCCTGATATCTTACCCTTCACGTAAACCGAAATTCACCTTCCACAATAACCGCCATTTCACACAAGTGTAAGGCACATTGCCGTGGACGGTGGGGTCAAAACTGCCTCATCATCCACGCTTGACCCTGCCGGAACGCACTCCAACGCATACAAGCGTGGAAGGTGAATTTCGGTTTGGACAGAGCAAAAGCCGCACGCCGGAAGCACCGGTGCGCAGAAATGCACGTGAATACCTTGTGGAAACTGAACTGCTGAGTTTAGCGGTACGCTACTGGGAGGTTCCAAAGTGAATCAATTAATTGGTTAACAACGCAAAGATATAAATAATTCGTTTTCATTTCCAACTAATGACCCCTAATTTTTGTATTGACAAAAATAATTGGCTGGAAGATATCAGATTGTTTATGAAGTTTTGTATTACACATTTTGCGTTACACATTTTGCGTAATGGATATTTTATTTTATATTTGTCACAAATAAGCATTATATGAAAACTGATCAAAACACATTGAATCCTTTCGTTCTGCAACCATACGTATCAAAAGACTTGTTTTGTGACAGAAAAGTTGAACTCAATGGAATGTTGTCCCATATAAGCAATGGAGCGAACATTACGTTGATTTCAATGCGCAGGCTTGGAAAAACAGGATTGATATTCCGCTGTTTTGAAGAACTTAAGGCGTTGGGGTATAAAACGTTTTATGCAGATGTATATGCTACATCAAGCTTGGATGATTTTGTAAGGACACTGGCAGAAGCCGTTTTCCGCAATGAGAAACAAAGTGTGGCAAAAAAGTTTTTCAATACTTTAGGGGGAATCCGTCCATTGATAAGTTATGATGCTATCAGCGGACAGCCTCAACTGTCAATAACATACCAATCTGAAACACAGAAACAAACAACACTCAAATCCATTCTGGATTATCTGGAGTCATTGGACAGCAGAGTGGTGGTGGCCATTGACGAGTTCCAACAGATAAGGGAATATGAAAATGTGAGAATGGAAGCCCTTCTCAGAGGATATATTCAGAATCTTAAGAATGTTCGCTTCATATTCTGCGGGAGCCATAAGAAACTTATGACAGAAATATTCACCGCCGAAAAGAGTCCATTCTACCAAAGTACAGTAAACATTCCTCTACATAAGCTGGATAGGGAAGTGTATGCGCAATTCATTAAGGATAAATTCAATGCAGGAGGCAAGGAGATTTCTGATGATGCAATTGATTTCATTATGAATTGGAGCAGATGTCACACCTTTTATACACAGACTCTTTGCCATTATATCTATATCTTATCCGGAGATTTCGTATCAATGGAAAATGTGTACACGGCTATTGAAGCTATTTTTGATTCCGAAACGGACAGGTTCTATACTATCCGGAACATGCTTACTAAAGGACAGTGGAAGTATCTTGCCGCTGTTGCAAAGGAGCAGGTTGTAAAGCAGCCTACATCCAGTGCATTCCTTGAGAAATACAAACTGGGAGCCGCTTCGTCAGCCAAACGCTATCTTGACGCATTGGTGGAAAAAGAACTTATTCTGGAATCAATCACTATGGAAGGAAATGAATACAGCGTATATAATGTTTTCCTCTCCCGATGGCTGGAAAGATATTGATAATATTTATGCCAAATTGTCATATCTTTGTATTGGCACTGCTTTTGCTGATATGTTTTCGTGCTACGGCAACGGTTTCATTGCCGGGCAGGTTTTTGAAATAATAATCAATAAATAAAAAAATTAAAGATATGATGACAATTAGACCATTGGCAGACAGAGTACTGGTTGAGCCTAAAGAGGCTGAGACCAAGACAGCAAGCGGATTGTTCATTCCGGACAACGCAAAAGAAAAACCACAGGAAGGTGTTATTCTTGCAACAGGCAACGGAAAGAAGGATGAGCCTATGGAACTCAAGGCAGGTGACAAGGTTCTTTACGGAAAATACTCAGGCACTGAGATTCACTATGAGGGCAAAACCTATCTTATGATGCGCCAGAGTGATGTTATGGCAGTTATAGCATAAGTGAAGCAAGAAAAGAGAAATACTATCGCAGTAAAAAAAGAAAAAGATTATGGCAAAAGAGATAAAATTCAATATGGACGCCCGCGCTCTCATGAAGGAAGGCGCAGACGCATTGGCAAACGCAGTTAAGGTAACCCTTGGTCCTAAAGGAAGAAACGTTGTAGTTGACAAGAAGTTCGGTGCTCCTCAGATTACCAAGGACGGTGTCACGGTTGCAAAGGAAATTGAACTTGACGACAGATTCCAGAACATGGGCGCACAGCTTGTAAAGGAAGTTGCTTCAAAGACCAACGACCAGGCCGGTGACGGTACAACAACAGCTACCGTGCTTGCACAGGCTATCATCAATGTTGGCATCAAGAACGTTACTGCAGGTGCAAACCCAATGGATTTGAAACGCGGTATTGACAAGGCCGTTGAGATGGTTGTGGCAAACCTCAAGGAGCAGAGCCAGGAAGTTGGAACAGACTACTCCAAGATTGAGCAGGTTGGTACAATTTCAGCAAACAACGATGCTTTCATTGGCAAACTCATAGCTGATGCAATGAGCAAGGTAAAGAAAGAGGGCGTTATCACAGTTGAAGAGGCAAAGGGCACCAACACCGAAGTAAAGGTTGTTGAGGGAATGCAGTTCGACAGAGGTTACATTTCTCCATACTTCATGACAAATCCAGACAAGATGGAGGCTGTTCTCGATACTCCTTACATTCTTGTTACAGACAAGAAGATTTCCGCAATGAAGGATCTCCTCCCTGTTCTCGAACCAATTGCAAGAGAAGGAAAGAGCCTGCTCATCATTGCCGAGGATGTTGAGGGCGAAGCTCTTACAACATTGGTTGTAAACCGTTTGAGAGGTACACTCAAGATTGCTGCCGTAAAGGCTCCTGGTTATGGTGACCGCAGAAAGGAAATGCTTCAGGACATTGCAACCCTTACAGGTGCAACCGTTGTAAGCGAGGAAAGAGGTTTCACCCTTGAGAACGCAAGCATTGCAATGCTCGGTACAGCCGAGAAAGTCACAATCGACAAGGACAACACAACCATTGTCAACGGTGCAGGTGACAAGGCAGCCATCGAGGACCGCGCAGCTCAGATCAAGAAGCAGATTTCAACAACCACTTCTGACTACGACAGGGAGAAACTCCAGGAACGTCTTGCAAAACTGGCAGGCGGTGTTGCTGTTCTCTATGTAGGTGCTGCATCAGAGGTTGAGATGAAGGAGAAGAAGGACAGAGTTGACGATGCTCTCAGTGCAACACGCGCAGCTGTTGAGGAAGGTATAGTTCCTGGTGGTGGAGTTGCATACGTAAGAGCAATTGAGTCTCTTGCAGCTCTCAAGGCCGACAACGATGACGAGCAGACAGGTATCAACATCATTGCACGTGCAATTGAGGAGCCTTTGAGAATGATTGCCGAGAATGCAGGCGTTGAGGGCAGCGTGGTTATCCAGAAAGTTAAGGAAGGCAAGGCTGACTTCGGTTACAATGCACGCACCAACGCATACGAGAATATGTTTGCTGCCGGTGTCATTGACCCAACCAAGGTCACAAGAGTGGCTCTCCAGAATGCAGCTTCAGTTGCAGGAATGTTCCTCACAACAGAGTGCGTGATTGCAGACAAGAAAGAAGAGAATCCTGCTCCTGCAATGCCTATGGGCGGTGCAGGCATGGGCGGCATGATGTAGTCCGCAATCATTGATCGAAACATCATCCACAGTAGTTTGGCGGTCCTCCCAGCAAAGCTGGTACCCTCCCTCTTCGGGAGCCAATGCCTCCAAACTGCTGTGGATGCTGTTTTATATCTCACTTATTTTCACTGGCGATAGTATATCACCACAACCTTGCCAAATAAGATGGCAGGGTCAGGCATTTTTTGCATTTCTTGATGGTGGAGCATATCTTTGTGTAAAAGAATTTGATTGATTACTTGAATTGAAACAAAGCACCAGATGGAAAGCACAGGAAAAACAGATAACGGAGAAAACAAGCGTACCGACATTGCGCAGATTGGCAAGAGGGAACTTATAAGAAGATTGTTCGAGGGCACCGGATATGAGAATTGCAGGCAGCTTGAAATCAAGCCGGTGGACTCAGAAAATTCAGACGCAGACAACTGTTCAACAGCAAATGCAAGTGTTATGAACGCAAGCGCATCGTTTCTCGAGGGCGTGGATTTTGACCTTGTATATACCCCGCTCAAACACCTTGGATACAAGGTTGTGCTCGGAGCCATTGGCCATCTGTACGCCGCAATGCACCAGCCGCAGGGCATAATGGTGAAGCTTGCCATTTCACAGCGTTTCTGCGCCGAGGACATAGTGCTTTTCTTCACCGGAGTTGTTGCCGCTGCCAAGGAACATTCCATCAAACAGATAGGATTCGACCTGCTGCCATCCTGCACGGGAATGAACATAAACATAAGCGCACTCGGAATCAGCAGCACTCAGTCCGCAAAGCCGGACAAGAACTCGCTCCTATGCCTCACAGGCAATCTTGGCGCGGCATTCATGGGCCTGCACGTTCTTGAAAGAGAAAAGGTTGCATTCAACAAAATACCTGCAGATAAGGTCAAGGATTACATTCAGCCGGATCTGAGCAAGTACAAATATGTGCTCAGCCAGTACCTCCAGCCTGAAATCAACCCCAAGACCCTTAACCAGTTCAAGGAGGCCGGCATAATTCCGTGCTGCGGAAGATTCATAACAAAAGGTCTTGCGGAATCCGTCCTGAGTCTCTGCGAGCAGTGGAACCTTGGAGCAAGGGTGTACCTGAACAAGATACCTATTGCTGCACAGACCTTTGAAATGGCAGAGGAAATAAACATGGAAGCAACAACCGCCGCACTCAATGGAGGAGACGATTACAAGTTCCTGTTCGTGATTCCGCTTTCAGAACACGAACATTTCCACCGCGAATTTCCTAACGTGGACATCATAGGCCACTTCACCGAACCCGGTGCCGGTGCCGCAGTTGTAACACCTGAAGGCAATATAATAGAAATCAAGAGTCTGTAGTATAAACAAAGTTCAAACCATGAAAAAACTTCTCTTCACACTCACGCTCATCATTGCAGCATCCATGGGACAGCTCAACGCTAAAGTTCCCGTAATCGGAATTTCCTCATACAACTCAACCGACGCCAGCATGGCCGACCTCACCTACATTGAATGCGTGAAGAAGGCCGGAGCCATTCCTGTAGCAATTCCCGTACTCAGCGATTCCGTGCAGATAGAGCAGGTGATGTCAATGCTCGACGGCATAATCATGACCGGAGGCGGTGATTTCGATCCACTGCGATGGTATGGTGAACAGCCTCGCCGTGAGATGACCATCATCCAGTATGAAAGGGATGATTACGATATCATGATGGCATGCGCCGCCATAGCAAAGGGAGTTCCCGTACTTGGAATCTGCCGCGGCGAGCAGCTTCTTGCAGTAGCCTTCGGAGGAGCCCTGTGGCAGGATATACCATCGCAGGTGGAAGGAAATGTGAAGCATAACCAGATGCCTACCAATCCCAAATACCCCACCCACTCCATTTATATAGAGAAAGGTTCCATACTTGCAAAGCTGCTTGGCAAGGAGGAGGTTAGAGTGAATTCACTGCACCATCAGGGTATCAAGAGAATGCCTGAGGGTCTGAAGGCCATTGCGCACTCCGTCGATGGTGTGGTTGAAGCTGTTGAGCGTGCGGGTAGAATCAAGGGTTACAAGGATGCCGGCGGCTGGCTTCTGGGCTTGCAGTTCCACCCTGAAATCCTGATTGCAAATGGTGGTGACAACACTTTCCTCCCTATCTTCGAAACCTTTGTGAACGAGGCCAGGAAGTATTCAGCAGGCAAATAATGATAAAATACAGCACCATGAAAAAAGTTCTCTTAATTGTGTTTCTGTTCTGTTTTGCAGCAACACTTCAGGCCAGGGATGGCAAGTATGTGAAAAGAGTGTTCAATGCACAGAACGGCCTTTCCTTGAATTACGTTATCCTTTATCCTGAGAATTTCAATCCAGAGCAGAAATATCCCGTACTGCTCTTCCTGCATGGTTCTGGAGAAAGGGGCAATGACAATGAAAGCCAGCTCATACACGGCGGTGAACTCATGCGTACATCAGATGAACTTGCAAACGTAATTGTTATTGTTCCGCAATGCCCTCTCTACGCAACCTGGACCTTCACAGGCGGTGCCTATCCGGAGGAATCCGTTGAAAACCCGGTTGAAGCTGCCACAAAGGAACTGATAGACAGTTTCATCAAGCTTGGATTCGCTGATTCCCAGCGTATCTATGGCACTGGCCTTTCAATGGGAGGAATAGGAATACTTGATATGGCAATCAGATATCCCAATTACTTTGCAGCAATCGAGCCTATATGCGGTGGCGTGAATCCAAAGCGTTGCAGCCAGTACAAGGGACGCACCGCCTTCAGATTCTTCCACGGTTCCGATGACCCTGCCGTTAACCCGGATGGTTCCCGCCTGGCAAACAAAGCGCTCATTGAGGCAGGACGCGAATCCTCACTCGTTGAGTATCCCGGCGTTAAGCACGGAAGCTGGAACAACGCCTTTGCGGAGCCGGACTTCCTCTCCTGGCTGCTGAAGCACTGAACCTGCCCCTTGTCCCTTCACAGCTGGACGGAATATGTCAAGCAACGCAACCGAAATCTCATTGATTTTTCGCCATACAGATATTCACTGGAAAGAAACCATAGTGATCGCAAAACCTCATACCTTAAGAGGTTTGAGATCACTTGGTATAAAAACATTATTGATTATCAAGTATTTACAAAAATAGGTGATCTCAAACCCTCGTAGTAAATGGGGTTTGAGTCCGATAGTACCAAAAGATAAGGCTAACCGGTCACGATTTTGAAAAAATGTGACCAAAAAAACGTGACCTTATGAAGCAGCAGGTCACTGGAATATGAAAAAGCTTTGCCACGGAAAGGCAAAGTTTTTCAGATGAAGTGACTGCTGCAACCAAGCGAATCACCGGATCTCCGTACGGCACTGTCTCAACGGGATTTGTCTGCGCGGCATGCCGCTTGACACATCCCCTCCCCGCTGCCGCAGGGGCCCTGCACAATCCTATCTCAAGGGATTTGCTCGGACCATGGGCGGCATCAGCCGCCTAGCGGAGGGCGCAAACTTGCTGGAATTCTTAAAGGAGCGAAAAGCAGCAAGTTTGGTATAGCCCGGGAGCGCCTGGAACAGGCGGGGTTTGGGGCAGAGCCCCAATAAAATACATACTGCCGGCGGCAGGCTTGCAAAAGGAAAAAAGAAGCTGTCACATCGAGCAAGCTCGTATGACAGCTTCTTTCTTCCTTTTGTTGAGATAGGGGGATTCGAACCTCCACAGACAGAACCAAAATCTGTAGTGCTACCATTACACCATACCTCAATACCGACCTGTTTCACAAGGAAATCAGGAGTGCAAAGATAATCACAATATTTTATTTCGCAACCACAACTGCTTAAGTGAATTGAATAACATCAGCGTTTGTGTCCGCATGAGGAACAAACTTGAGAGAACAAGCAGTACAATGTAAACAATGAAGCCTGCAATGGAGCCGAGGCACAGGCCACACAGCAGATATACAGCAAGCATCAGGCCCAGGTAAATCCAGTCCGAGCAGACAAAACGCAGGTCCTTGAACTTTCTTTCGTTCACGCCCAGCCAGATGATGTTGGCAAGCAGCGATGCCACTGCCAGGGCCAGCATTGATTTGAATATCAACCAGGCAACAAGGCTCACACCAATTATTGTGGCAAGCATTGAAAGAATCTGCCAGAAGAATTGCTTCTGGAGTTTCCTGGCCTTGAAATAGTTCACATATACGCCCAGAATCAGTGCATTGAACACGTGCGATGCAAAGAATATGAAAACTAGAGGCAGTGCTTCAATGTACTTGTCAATGTAGTGTTCAACCACCCATTTGGCCGGAAATGCAAAGGCAATTATGGCAAAGCTCCATACCGCCACAGCTCTCTTGATTCCCATTATGCGATCCGGACTGCTGTTCTTGCAGAAGGCGTTGTACAATGTCACGAACAGAGGCGAAATGAACACATCTATCAGACCGTTGATTGCAAAAGCGAACGAATAAACGGCAAAATGGTAGGTGCTCATGAGAATCTTCACCAACCATCGGTCTATGCTCAGGAAAAGAATGTTGGAGAAATTGCCCATCATCAGGACGAATCCCGATGAAATGTTCTCCTTGAATGCCGCCAGGCTCATTTCCCTGCATTTGAAATATCCGAGCTTTACGTTCAGGAGAATGCACAGATACAGTGAAACTATCAGCAGTGAAAGAATCTGGACTCCTATATAGAGACGGGCATCATCGGTCTTCACTACAAAGATGAGCAGGAGGCTGAGCAGGAAGGAAAGTATTGTTCCGTAGTTCAAGGCGCTGCTGTAAAGCTTGAACTCTCCAGTTGCCTGGAAGAACAGCTGGCAGCAGCTGTTTATGTTCTTGAGGAAAAGACCTGCGGCAAAGGCGCAAAGCAGGAAATTACACATAGCAAGGCCAACTATGAGCAGAATCACGCTCACAACGAACTGCATCAGGCCAATGTTCCAGAAGTCCGTGCCGTATTCCTTGCTGCTCACCGAAGACAACTGCCTGCCACCGTACTTGAGATACATACCATCGAGGTAACCTAAATGAAAGAAGCCTGCGTAGGATATGTAGAGGGTATATGTCTTTATCATTGCATAGGTATCTATGGAAAGATACTTAGGCAGGATGAAGCCGTTCACAAGGCCCACTACAAGATTCAGAAGGTTTGCCAGCATTATCAGGAACAAACCCTTTTTCAATCCGTTCTCAGACATTTTCCTTATATTTTTCTACTGCGATAGTCAATCAAATTCCCTTTCCTTGCAAAGCTCCGGCTGGTCCTGCTTGAGCCTGCAAGTTCAAACATATTATCCGGAGCATCACCTGCGCTGTGCAAAGAACTCCTTCATTAGTGCGGAACATTCTTCTGCACACACACCGCCGCTCACCTTGGTCCTGGGATGCAGCAGCTTCACGGAATCATTGGAAAGCGCATTGCCTTCAAACAGGGTGTAGCCACGCCTGGGATCCGATGCACCATAAACCAGCTCCCCTATCTGTGCCCATCCCAGCGCCGCAGCACACATGGGGCAAGGCTCCACAGTAACATACATTGTGCAATCGTTCAGATACTTGCTTCCAAGTGTTCCGGACGCTATGGTTATGGCCTGCATTTCGGCGTGAGCCGTGGCGTCACGCAAGGTCTCAACAAGATTATGGGCACGGGCAACCACAACGCCCTTTCGCACAACAACGGCACCAACAGGAACTTCGCCGGCATCGAATGCTGCGCGAGCCTGTTGCAAAGCCATTTTCATATACCCTGTTGCATCCATGATAAAAGTACTGCCCGGCACTCCCGTTTCCAGAAAGCCGAGCAGTTATATATAAACTCTATGAAACTGTTGTTACTGCTTACAATAACTGTTCCAAAAGAGTTCTCATGCTCACTTTCTTTTCAACAATCGAGTGAAGTTCTGAAATAGGCACGCGCTCCTGAGCCATTGTATCACGCTCGCGGAGGGTTACGCAACCATCTGTGAGTGAATCGTGGTCAACTGTAACGCAATATGGAGTACCTATTGCATCCTGCCTTCTGTAACGTTTTCCAATGCTGTCCTTCTCATCGTACTGGCAGTTGAAATCAATCATGAGCTTGCCAAGAATCTCACGTGCGAGCTCCGGAAGTCCGTCTTTCTTTATAAGAGGAAGAACGGCAACCTTTACAGGAGCAAGCGCCGGATGAAACTTGAGAACCACACGGGTATCGCCACCCTCGAGCACCTCCTCGTTATAAGCACCTGAAAAAACTGCAAGAACTGTACGGTCAACACCTATTGATGTTTCAATCACGTAAGGAACATAACTTTCGTTGGTTTCAGGATCGAAATACTGAATCTTCTTTCCGCTGTACTCCTGATGACGTCCAAGGTCAAAGTTGGTCCTTGAATGAACGCCCTCAAGCTCCTTGAAGCCGAACGGGAAGTTGAACTCTATGTCTGTTGCGGCATTTGCATAATGGGCAAGTTTCTCGTGATCGTGATATCTGTAATTGTCTGCTCCCATACCAATTGCAAGGTGCCATTTCATTCTGGTCTCCTTCCATTTTGCAAACCAGTCAAGCTCCTGGCCAGGCCTTACGAAGAACTGCATCTCCATCTGCTCGAACTCCCGCATTCTGAAGATGAACTGACGGGCTACTATCTCGTTTCTGAAAGCCTTTCCAATCTGTGCAATTCCAAAAGGAACCTTCATACGTCCGCTCTTCTGAACATTGAGGAAATTCACGAAAATTCCCTGCGCAGTTTCAGGTCTGAGGTAAATCACGCTGTTGTCCTCACCGCTCACGCTGCCCAGCTGTGTTGAGAACATAAGGTTGAACTGTCTTACATCGGTCCAGTTCTTTGTTCCTGAAATAGGGCAGGCAATCTCGCACTCAATGATAAGGTCTCTCAAAGCCTTGAGATCGTTTGCATTGAGGGCGGCGGTCATCTTTTCCTTTACAGCGTTTATCTTGTTCCGGCTCCTCAGAACGTTGGGATTGGTTGCGCAGAACTGCTCCTGATTGAACGCATCGCCGAATTTCTTCTTTCCCTTCTCAACGTCCTTGTTGATTTTCTCCTCAAGCTTTCCTATGTAATCCTCAAGAAGAACGTCGGCTCTGTATCTCTTCTTGGAATCCTTGTTGTCAATGAGAGGATCGTTGAAAGCACCTACGTGACCGCTTGCCTCCCAGATCCTTGGATGCATGAAAATGCAGCTGTCTATTCCAACAATGTTGGTATGAAGCCTTACCATAGCCTCCCACCAGTATCTCTTTATATTGTTCTTGAGCTCGCTGCCCAGCTGACCATAATCATATACGGCACTCAGTCCATCATAAATTTCACTGCTTGGGAAAATGAAACCATACTCTTTGGTATGTGCAATCAAATTCTTGAAAAGTTCCTCCTGTGTCATAATTATATATCTGATTTATTGTTTAGATCCCTTACCCTCTTCCTTTCCACCGGATGATAGGCGTTCGGAGCTATCTGCGCAAGGCAATCCAGAGCGAATCTCCTCTGCGAAAGCAGCTTATGTGGAATTGAAAGCCTTGGACTTTCAACAATGATGCTCCTCCAGACCTTCCTTGTCTCACTTTCCGCTTTTGCAGACTTTTCAGCCTTGGCCTGCCTTTTCACCGGAACCAGGGTTTCAAAAAGAAGAATGTCTATGTCAATGCTCCTTGAGCGGTAAAGCTCCTTCCCTTCCTTTTCACAGCGATGGTCCTCCTCCCCTCTTCCCATCCTCTTCTCCACCTCCTGACAGGCATCCAGCACCTGCTCGGGTGAAAGTTCGGTGCAGATTGCCATTGCCATGTTGGAGAAATCATTGACCGGGCCTTCCGAGCTGTCGAATTCTCCCCAAGGGGCTGATTTCAGAATGTCCGATGTGTTCACTGCATCCGCAAGGCTCTCAGCTTCAAGGTAATCGGGCAGCAGGGCGTCAATCAGCTCAGGAACGGCTTCATTCAGCAAAGCCTCACTGTTACCCTTGTTGCTTCCTAAAAGCAGATATACCCTGTTCATAGCCTTTACATTATAGCCAGCCGAGTTCGAGAAGAGCCTCCTCGCTCATCCTGCTCTTGTCCCATTCAGGCTCGAACACCAGCTCTATTGAGGCATCGCTCACTCCCGGAACGTCCTTGACTGCACGGTCAACCTCTGCGGCAACATCATCGGCCATAGGACAATTGGGTGCGGTAAGTGTCATTTTTATATTGACCTTGAAATCCTCGTCTATGTTTATTTCGTAAATGAGACCAAGATCGTATATATTAACCGGTATTTCAGGGTCATAGACCTGTTTGAGAGCCCTGATTACATTTTTCTGTAACTCCTGCTTTGTCATCTTACTTCTTCAAACTGTAGGCAAGGGCGTAGTCCTTTATCTGCTTGATCATTGAAACAAGGCCGTTGGCACGTGTAGGGCTGAGGTTCTCTCTCAATCCAATGGCGTCTATGAACGAAAGATCCGCACTTACTATGTCTTCCGGTTTCTGCCCGTTGAATGTGCGTATGAGCAATGAAATTATGCCTTTGGTGATTATGGCATCAGAATCCGCACAGAAATATAATTTTCCATTGTCCTTAATTTCACAGCCCAGCCATACCCTGCTCTGGCAGCCGCTTATCAGATTGTCATCGGTTTTGTATTTCTCTTCAAGAAGGGGAACGTTCTTTCCGAGTTCAATGATGTACTCGTACTTGTCCATCCAATCGTCAAACATTGAGAATTCCTCAACTATGGAATCTTCTATTTCCTTGATAGTCATTGCCTTAAAAGATAGAGCCTCGTAGTGGAATCGAACCACCAACCCCAAACTTACGAAATTTGTGCTCTGCCACTTGAGCTAACGAGGCGTGAGTGATAAAGAATGAATAAAATCTGCGCAAAGATAATCAATTTTCTTATCTTAACATTCCAATGCATCTTTTTAATGACGCAATAAAATATTCGGCTTCGGCAAGAGTGTTGTAAGGAGCGAAAGACACCCTGAGCATGCCCTGTGGCGTATTGCTGCCGCTGTTCACTCCAACTCCGAAATGATTCATCACAGGCTCGGCGCACAGAAGCCCTGTCCTTACGGCAATGCCCATCTTGTCAAGAATCTGAGCCATGTCAGCAGGATGACAGCCCTGGGCGGTAATGCTGTACAAAGCTATCCTTTTCTGCAAAGGAGCGTTGCCATACCATTGCACATCTTCAATACCGCTGAATTCCTTTTGCAGATATTCCTTGATTGCCTTTTCATTGCGCTTTATTTCAAGAGCAATCTCATCCTTGCGCAGGAGCATTGCAAACTCAAGAGCGGGTGCAAGTGAAGCCACACCAATGAAATTGGGCGTACCAGCCTCGAATTTCAAAGGAAGCGGAGCGTATGTGGTCTTTTCGTATGAAACCCTGTCAACCATATCACCGCCGCCCATGAAGGCAGGCATTGCTTCAAGTATCTCCTTTTTGCCGTAGAGCACACCCACACCTGTCTGGCCATATATCTTATGAGCTGAAAAAGCATAGAAGTCACAGTTAAAGTCAATGATATCAACTTTCTCATGTACAATTCCTTGCGCTCCGTCAACCAAGGCAAGGGCCCCGTATTTGTGAGCAACCTTCACTGCAGCCTTTACAGGGTTGATTATACCAAGAACATTGGAAATATGAGTTATGGCAACCAGTCTCACCCTCCTTCCGGATTCAATTATACTGGCCAGAAGTGAATCGAGCTGTGTTATGCTCCAGTGTCCGTCTTCATCCAGTCCGGTGTATTCTATTTCAGCACCCGTTCGCAAGGCGGCCATCTGCCATGGAACCAGATTGGAGTGATGGGAATCACCGGTAAAGACTATCACGTCTCCTTTTCCAAGGAACTTCCCGTTAACACTGCATCTGTTTCCAACGCAAGAATACTTTTCGGAAAGATATCCGCAAGGAGCATCTGCCAGCGAACGCGCTACCAGATTGATTGAAGCGGTTGTACCGCCGGTGAATATGATGTTCTCCCTTCCAGGGGCATTGATGAACCTTACAACAACATCCCTGGCCTTCTCATACAGGGAGGTCACCTCATCGCTGAGCCTGTACATTGCCCTGTGAACGTTGGAATTGGTAAGACGCGTCATCCTGTCCATGAGCTCTATAACGCTCAGAGGCTTCTGGCTGGTTGCGGCATTGTCGAGATATACCAGAGGCTTGCCATAGAATTCCTGCGCAAGGGCAGGAAACTCATTTCTCAGTTCATCAATCGTCTTGAACATAAAACACTAGTTTTTCTCCTGCAAAAATACGAATTTTCCACGCTTGAGCCATTAAAAAATCACTTATCTTTGCAATGTATGGCAGCCGTTGTACTTCAAACGGTTTTTCAAAAACATTACAAAGCACGCTGATATTGTTTTTTATGAGATTCATCAATACAATAACACATTGCTGCATATTGCTGATTGTCATATACATTATGGCACCCGCAAGCGCAAAGGCACAGTATTTCTTTGACAGCCAGATAGTTTCAGGCTCCGATATTAGTCTGAACACTGCAAGCTTCTCCCTGCGCGGTCCTGTGAAAGCAGTCCACCGCCAGGACATTGTTTATCCCGAGCACTGCGCCATGGCCAACCCCTACATTGTATTCAATGCGGAAGGCCCGCAGATGCAATACGCCAGCATTGAGTTCAACAAGAAAGGACTGCTTTCAAAAAGGGAAGGCGTTGAATACAGATATGACAGGCAGGGCCGTCTGCTTGAAGGGTATGGTGAAAAAAGGACCTGGAGAAACGGGCATCTGCTAAGGCGCGAGGCAGATATTTTTGATACCGATGAAGAATCACTGTGCAGAACCATATTAAGCGTTGTTGATTCCATTCCAACAGATCTTCATCCGAACGTTACAAGTTACAAAATCAGATATACCCGTGACACTTACTGGGTGAACGAACTTCAGGATATTCCTCAACAAGAAAAGCACAACAGAACAGACAGCTGCACTTTTCACATAATGAACACAGAAGGTTCATTTGTAGTAGTGGCCTATGGCAAGACACTGAGCAATCTTGAATTCAATGACAGCTACACTCCTAATGGATATCTGTATGAAAGCTGGGTTGATGCTTCAGGCACAATGTTGATAAATCATACTTTCAATGTTGATGGTGAACTTGTGCGCAAATCCTATAGCTATAACAAGGAAAAATACGGCTCCAACGGCAAAGGTCATTTCATTGGCGAAACACTATATGATGTTCAAATGCGCTATGACAACAACGGCCGCATGTTCTACAAGAAAACCATAGGCGGATGGGGCACAAAGGACGGACGGGCCTGGGCCAAAGTCAATTCATTGAGCGACAACAGCAATTATCCTGAGTTCGAATTCACCTACACTTACAACTCATACGGTGACATTGATGACATTGCCGTGATATACAAACCCGACATCCGCGTTGAAGCAGGCTATGTTCTTGGCAACAAAGCCTACAAGGAAAACAAGAATTTCTGGGACACTGAAAGGCTCAAAAGCGCCGAGCGCCGCACTCTCAAATACGAATACACTTACGATAGCCACGGAAACTGGACAGAACAGAAACTCTACTCAAACGGCTTCCTGATAAGAACAAGCCGCAGGGAAATAATTTATTGGTAAAGCCCAGCTCTGCTTTTTTCTTATTCGTTTTACAAAGTTTATCCCCAATGTGCTGGAAAACAACAAGGAACGGCACTTAGTTGACAAAATGTAAGATTCTTTCCGAAATTTATTATTTTTGCAATAATAGCAGTCATTCCTATCCGGAGTGCCGTACATGGCCGACCCAAGACCAAAGGTAAAGGTGGGCGTACGCTTCACCTGCGCAAAGCACACAATAACCAGCTGGAAAACAGCAAGGTAATCTCTTATTGGAAAATTTTTTCCGGCGAAGGTCAAACGGCCACGCGACGTGCGCATGGCCAGCCGCCTTGGGACTTGAAGTCCTTTGGCGGCATTATTCTGAGACAGGCCGTACAGATCGACCGTTCCTCCGGCCGTTGTAGTACCAGTCAACTAGGTCACTATCGAAGTCCAAGCAGTAAGCGTAGTCGGAGTAGCTCATACTGAGAGACGAAGACCAGTAGAGGCCGATTGACCCAACATTGTAGGAACTGGAACCATAGCAATAACCAGCAGCCGGAAGGAAGATGCTGTTGCCGTTTTTCTTGCTGGTTACCTTGTATCCATTGTGGCCGTTCTGTGTGGTCCACTGCCAGTGGCACTGCTCCCTCAACTCGTCCTGCTCCGCCCTTGTTGGCATTCTCCAGCTGCCGCCCCAGTTGGCCCTTGCCGCATCGTCAACCAAATCAAGCCTGGTCCTGTTGTCTTCAGTGCCATATTCTCTGCTTGCAACATATTTGGAAAATTTGACATTGTCATAACTGTCAACGCTTGTCATGTATTTCAAATTCTCCCAGTCATAGCTGCTCTTAGGACTTGTATCGCCCCAGGCAAAGTAATCACCATAGTCCCCCGGACTGCTGGCACCTACGTTGCAGGTGGCCCATTTCACGCTCAGGCCCAGGTCAACATACTCGTGGCCGTTGATGGTGTTGTCTGAACCCGTTGCGGAATTTACGGATGATGGCCTGAACGAACCCACAAACTGCATCACGTAGGTGCCAAGTTTCTTCAGAGGCGGGAACTCGTATCTGAAAGCAATGTATTCGGCGGATTTTATATTGAGCCAGGTGGAGCCTTCAAGCATGTACACCCAGTACTCGTTACCCTTCCTTATACTCTTCACAACATCGCCCTCAAACTCAACCCCGCTTGCCACCAGATCTATCTTTATGAGGGAACAGGGACTGCCGTTAAGGTCATATACCATATTGACCGATGCAGCTGCATCGCTTGGGTCGTGCCTGAAGCCCTTCAGCTGAAGCTCCTGGGCGCAGAGTGAGCCCAATGTCATAAGCAATGCCGCCAATACACAGCCCATACGTCTGAACAGTACAGCTGCTTTCATCTCCGTTTCATTTGACATATATGATATTCTTTTTGTTCGCTATTATTGTTCTTCCTGCTAAAGCCGCTGTAATGAACAGCTTTCTTCTTTTGGTGACCTGGCACTTTTTGCAAGTGAAACCACAAGAGTTCGTTCATTCAAGAAAACCGAACAGCCACAAAGGGATTCTGTTGCCATTACCGATTTCAATAGAATCAATGGCAAGATAACTGTCCATTTCATCTTTTATCTGGTCAAATGATTTCTTTCTCCCTCCAACTTCAAACAGATATTTTCCGTCTATCCTGAAATCACCGTTCAAAGGGAGAGAAACTTCGTGTGAGACTGACAGTTGATTCAAAAAGAACGTCTCCCTCACAGTCCCCACCTCTACATTGTCAGACAAGGCATACATCATATTGGTGTTGTCCAGATACAGTTTTTCGGGAGCAGAAATGTGTTTCAACGCCTTCGCCGGAGTCTTAAGCATTATTATCAGTTTGGCCTGCTCCAGAAGATTCAGCAATTTCAAACCGTGCTCCCTGTTCGTATCAAGCTGCTGGTACAATTCATTCATTTTCGGTATGAAAGGAACTTGGACAGCCAGAATTATAAGCAGTTTCTTCAATTTCTGCAATGTGCCGAATTCAACATCCTCCACGGCCGGGATATCCATATCAATAGTCTGGGAAACAACTTCCTGAATACGTGAAAGATATCCGTCTCCTTCCTCCTTATAAAACGGATAATATCCGCTTGCCAGATATTTCTCGAAGTATGGCAGGACTTTTATTTTGGAAACTATATCAGAGGCTATCGAAACGTGATTGGAAAGGATCTCATCCAAACGGACAGCATTATAATCAATCGCCCCCTCGAACTTCAGGTATTCTCTGAACGAAAGTCCGCTCATCTCATAAGTCCGCAGCCGTCTTGACAAATCACCGTCCCCGGACTTCAGTTTCAGAATGGATGAACCTGTATACACTATGTGAAGGTCCGGATAATTGTCATAGATGTTTTTGATACTATCCTGCCAATTTCTGTACTTATGTATTTCATCAAGAAAGATATGTGTACCTCCGTGTGTATAGTGATATTCCACCAGGTCTACAAGGTCATTGGAACTGAACCATATATTATCAAGCGAAACATACAGCACCTTGCTTCTGTCGGCAAAATGTTCCTTTATATGTTGAAGTATCAACGTGCTCTTACCTACACCCTTCGGACCTTTTATTCCTATAAGGCGGTTGTCCCAGTTGATCTGATAATACAACGGCCGTTTATAATCAAGAGATATCAGATTTGCTTTTCTGTTCGAAACCAGATAGAGATAATCAATAGTGACCATAACAATCTTCAAGAATTTCTACAAAGGTAAATAAAAATTTTCAAAGATTGTTTGCTGAGTCTTAGCTTTTAGACGGCGAAGGTAAACGGCTGCGCCTGAGGCATAGCTCAAGCAAGCTTGGCTCTGCGTTCGGCTTGCCCAATCATTCTGAGACAGGACGTACAGAACAAGCTACTCCCCTGCTGTGGCCGAAACAGGCAACTGTGCCACTATTGAAGTACAAGCTGTAAGCAAAGCCGGAGTCGCTCGTACAAAGAGACGAAGACCAGTAGTCCCCATTTTCCCCTGTACTACCTTTAAATGCAATATTGCGGTAGCCGGCAGCGGGAAGGAAGATGCTGTTGCCGTTTTTCTTGCTGGTGACCTTGTATCCATAGTGGCCGTTTTGTGTGGTCCACTGCCAGGTGCAGTTACTTATCAGTTCTTTCATCTCCTCTATAGTTGGCATTCTCCAGCTGCCGCCCCATTTGGCCCTTGCGACATCGTCTGATAACTCGAGCTGGGTTCTGTTGTCAACACTACCATAATCGCTGCTTGCAACATATTTGGAAAATTTGAGTTTGCCAATTCCTTTTCTGTATGGATAGATTATCCAACTGAGATCATTCCTCGGCCATGTAGCGGCCCAGGGAAAGTAGCTGCCGTAGCCCCTGGGACGGCTGGCACCAACGTTACAGGTAGCCCACTTCACGCTCAGGCCAAGGTCAACATACTCGTGGCCGTTGATGGTGCCCGATGCCGCTGATAAACTTGCCGATGGGGCGCTTGGCGCAACCGCCGATATGGTATCGGCTGTGGACTTTGTCATTGAAAGCTTGACATCCAGCATCTGGCCCTCCTTCAGGTCAATGGTCCTCACGCTTGTTTCATAGCCTTGTCTGGAAACGGATATCGTGTGCCTGCCTATCGGGGTGGAAGACAGGAGAAGAGGGGTCCTGCCAACCGGCTGCCCGTCAAGACTTATATCTAAATTGGATGGATCCGAACTTATATTGAGCCCTCCGTAAATAGCTGTGGGTTCAGGAAGGTTTATGCTCTGAGCGCCGCCCCCTTCCACTATGTCCCTTGAAACAGAGCTGGCCCTGTGCCCGGCCTTGCGGCCTTCTATACGGTATGTGCCGTATGCGAGCTGGCCGCTCCAGCTGCCTGTGCCTATTTTCTCATCGTTCACCCATATCTCTACACCGCTGCCAGCGTTTATTGTAACCGTTGCGAAACTGGCCTCCGGATTCGGTTGCAGAGTGGTGGTCTGTCCATCTGCAATCTGGAATTGCTGGCTGTACGGCTTATGAAGCGCTTTTGCCACGCTCAGAGTGTGAGTGCCGCTGGAGAGCCTGTGTTCTGTTACAGGTCCTGTGCCTATCTGATTGCCATCTACATATACCGAGGCCTGCTGAACACCGTTCCCCGTTACCGTGAGGAAACCGAATGCAGGTTTCAACTGAACGTTGAGCTCCACTTTCCTGCTTGGATCATCAACCGTTACGCTTCCATTGTATGAATGGTAGTCCTTGGACTGAACGCTGTATGTGTAACTCCCGAATCTGACCAGCCGGGAGGCAATGCCTTCGGAATCAAGTGGAAGTATCTGACCATCGAAGGTGAGCATTGCGTCCTTTGGCGTAACACTGAAAACAACATACTGCTGCGAAACAACAGGACCTGAGGATGATGGTGCGGACGAGCCCACAAGCTGCATCACGTATGTGCCAAGTTTCTTGAGCGGTGGAAACTCGTATCGGAAAGCAATGTATTCGGCAGATTTCACGTTAAGCCAGGTGGAGCCTTCAAGCATATACACCCAGTATTCGTTGCCTTTCCTCACGCTCTTAACTACATCACCTTCGAACTCAACCCTGCTTGCAACCAGGTCAATCTTTATCAGAGAGCAGGGACTGCCGTTAAGGTCATTGACCATATTGACCGATGCAGCTGCATCGCTGGGATCGTGCCTGAAGTCCTTGAGCTGAAGTTCCTGGGCGCAGAGCGAGCCCAATGACATCAGCAATGCCACCAGAACACATGCCATACGTTCCAGCTGCATAGCTGTTTTCAACTTCTTCATACGAAAATTAATTGTGCCGTTTCTGGTTATTCCGGCGTTATTTGACTTGTTTTTAATACATTTTGAGCCAATGGCACAAAAAGAGAGAGCACTCACAAGGCTGCAAGTGCGAGGTTGACATCTTAGCAATTT
>NZ_JBAELF010000131.1:0-23991 GCF_056211015.1 Candidatus Egerieousia sp. | reverse complement strand
CATACCGCAACCGCGCGATACGACCTGTGTGAACTGGATGTCTGCCATAGTCTAATGTATATTGGTGTATATAATATAGACGGGCGTCAACCCTTTTCATGAACTTTGGCGACTACAAATTATGTCATGAGGGTTTCATTTTTCAAGGAGATTTCAAAACGGCGAGCAAATAAGTGAACCTATTTCAAACTTGGCCGCTAACAGCCGGCTCATAATCATTATGCTATGGAAAAAGAAGAATTTTATTACAGAGAACAGGTATGTACAGATACATTTAACAGTTTAGGGCAGGTTTACAATGCTTGTACTTCCGAAAATCACCCTCTGATATTCATTACTGAAGAAGATTTCAAGACTGGTATGTCGATTCTGGGTATATCTGCGCTAATGAACAGAGAAATACAGATATATGCATTTCAATTGATGAGCAATCATATTCATTTAGTGATTGGAGGAGACGAACAGCAGATAATGAGTTTTTTCAACTATTTCGTGGATCGTCTTGAATATTGTTTTCCTGGACGCTTGGATTTAAAGCAGTTCAAGTTAAAATTGTTCCAGATAGAGGATATTGCATATTTCAGGAACTCCATAGTCTATGTTAACAGGAATGGTTTTGTAGTCAATAGTAATGTTACGCCGTTTTCATATCCATGGGGAACAAGCATCTGTTTCTTTCAGCCAATTGTTTCCAAATATTTCAAATTGGGCGGCATGGCAATAGGAACGAGAAAAATCAGAAACCTGATGCATACAAAAAATGCTGATTTTCTCAGTGACACCCTTATTATTGATGGATATGTACCGCCATTGGAATTCTGCAAGGTTTCAATGGCTGAACTTGTATTCAGAGATGCAAAACAATACTTCTATATGATTTCGCGCAACGTTGAAACGTATTCAAAGATAGCCAAGTTGCTGGGAGAATCTATTTATTATAATGATAATGATTTATATATTGCTGCAATAAAAATTGCAAAAGAGCAGTTCAAGTCAAAGGATTTGAACACGCTTACAGCTGGTCAGAAAATAGAACTGGCTAAACAGCTTCATTTTGAATATAATGCTGGAGATAAGCAACTTCAAAGAATGCTCAAGATAAATGAGAATATACTAAAGTCTCTTTTCTAATACGGAAGCTGCGACAAAGGCGTTTCAATTCTTTATTTCTGGAAGATGGCGCGGACAAGCTCGGCGATTGTTGAAATCTGGCGGATCTTTATGTTCTGGAAGTAATTACCCGTTTTCTTCTGGTTTCCCAGAGACAGTTTGTTGAAGCTTGAGACGAAAATCTGTTCGAAGCCAAGTTTCTCTGCCTCGGTTATGCGTTTTTCCACCTGACTTACGGGGCGTATCTCTCCGCTGAGTCCTATTTCAGCGGCAAATGCTGTTCGTGCAGGTATTGCAATGTCAAAGTTTGAGGAAAGTATTGCCGCCACTACTGCAAGGTCACAGGCAGGGTCACTTATTCGCAGGCCTCCTGCAATGTTGAGGAACACGTCCTTTGCACTCAGTTTGAAACCAACGCGCTTTTCCAGAACGGCAAGAAGCATGTTCATTCTACGCACGTCAAATCCTGTGGCGCTTCTTTGCGGCACACCGTAAACTGCGCTGCTCACCAGGGACTGCACTTCAATCAGGAACGGCCGGTTGCCGTCAACCATTGCGGCCACAGCCACTCCGCTAAGGTCTTCGCCGTGCATTGGGATGAACAGTTCTGAAGGGTTGAGGATTTCCCTCAGGCCTTTACCAGTCATTTCGTAAACGGCCAGTTCATCAGTTGAACCAAACCTGTTCTTGATGCTCCTTAAAACTCTGTATGAATGTCTTGTATCACCTTCGAACTGAAGCACTACATCAACAATGTGTTCCAGGATTTTCGGGCCTGCTATTGTGCCGTCCTTTGTTATGTGGCCAATTAGCAGGGTTGGTGTGTTTGTCTCTTTGGCAAAATGCAGCAGTGATGCGGCGCATTCACGTACCTGCGAAACACTGCCTGCTGAAGAGTCAATGTTCTCAGAATAGATTGTTTGTATAGAGTCTACTATCAGCAGCTGCGGAGCCTGCTCCTTTGCCTGTTTGAGTATGTTCTCAAGCAAGGTTTCGGAAAGCACCCAGCAATTGTTCAGTGCGCTCCATTCAGCTGTTCCTGTTTCTGGCTCATTTGTTGTGCTTCCGTTTGTGTCAGGTTTTATTCCACCTTCCGAATGCGCTTCCAAATGCTGCCTCCCTGAATTGAAAACCATCTGTTGGCTCAGGCGTTCGGCGCGCATCTTGAGCTGCTTCACGCTCTCCTCTCCTGAAACGTACAAGGTTTTCAGATTGGAACAGCGCAGAGGAATCTGCAGGGAAAGCGTTGATTTACCTATGCCCGGTTCGCCTCCAATGAGTATAAGTGAGCCTGGAACAAGTCCGCCGCCAAGAACTTTGTCCAATTCGCTCAAGCCATTCAATATGGTACTTCCCGCGGCTTTGCCGTTGCAAGTGGGACAAATAAAACTTTGCGAAAGCCTTATGCGAGGTTCCTCATCACTCTTTACCTGGCTGAGTAATTGAGGTTTGTATTCAAGAGTGTCTATGAATGCGCGGGAGCGGGAGGTTCTGGCACTTCCTTCATCCTTGCTCACGAGTTCTTCGTGCATGGTGTTCCATTCCCCGCATGCCGGGCAGCGGCCCATCCATTTGGGACTTTCGTTTCCGCAACTGATGCAGAACCATACTTTCTTTGCTTTTGTAGCCATAAGTTTCAATTACTTCATACTGCTCCACAAATTTCGTAATTTTTTTCAAGTTTTTGCCAGCCATGTTTTAAAATGACGGTCAGGTCCGGCTTATGCCATAGCTGCTCCGAACAATTTTTTTGTCCACAAATTGCGGCCATTTGTGGAGAAATGGCTGAAATTATGCGATATTTCCACATTTTCAGTGATTTTGTGGACAAAACAGACAAAGCCGCCACAAAATCCTGGTAATTGTGGCCGCTCTTGAGCAGTCAGCGTGCTGAACAGAAAGGCTGTCTATTACACTGGAGAATGTCCGATTCCCTAGAAGTCAAACGAAAGCGTGACGCCCCAGCGGGCCGGTTTGCCTTTGGCAAAGAAGGCATTGTTCATTGAAACGAAATAATATGAGTTGTATGGAGCGTCGGCAATGTTCTTCCCCCATACTTCTAGATTGAATCCGCAGCCATCAAGTCTTTTTTCAAATATTATGCTTGCGTTGAGCAGGGAATAGAATTTCTGCGAAACTTCATTCTCCTCGTCCCAGTAAATCTTTCCTGTTCCGTTCCACGCAAGATTGAGGCTCAGGTTGTCAAACAGTCCACAAACATTGCGCAAGGTGTAGTTTGCACCCGCTGAAACCATGTTCTGCGGAACATTCGGCACGAAATTGCCCTTGAAATCCTTCTGACCGTTGTTGTATTCGGTAAACTTGGCATTGGTGTATGCGTATGAAGCCGACAGCCTCAAATCATTCACAGGATAATACCAGGCATCCAGTTCCAGGCCATAACTGCGTGACTTTCCTGCATTGGTCATCATTCTTCCCGTTGTTGTTCCATCTGGGAACACAGTTATCTGCTGGTCTGTGCAGCTTATGTAGTACAACGCAGCATTTCCACCGAAAGCACCTGAAAAGCTGTTGTAGTGAAGGCCCAGTTCATAGTTCCAGCTGTATTCAGGCTTGTAAGTGATAATGTCCTCAACATCGTACGCGGCTTCAGAACCCATTCCTGCCGGCTTTCCGGCACCGCCTCCCATGCCGCCCATTCCAGCACCCATGAGGTTCTTCATCATCTCGTTCTGAAGAATGTCGGAAAACATCTGGTTATTGTAACCGCCTGCCTTGAAACCTCTTGCAACGGACGCATACACATTGCTGCCGGCGCCGAAGCTGTAAATCAGGCTCAGTTTTGGAAGAGGTGTGAAGTAGTTGTCCTCGAGCTTGTCCTTCAAATCGGTGTCAACATATGTGAAAGCCTTCTGGAACGGAGTCATCATATAAGCTATGGTGTTATGGCAGGCATAATCGAACGATGTATGTTCATAGTCAAGCCTGAGTCCTGCAACAATCTTCAACTTGTCAACAATTTCAGCCTCCGTCTGGGCAAAGAGCGCAACCGATGTCACGGGTGTCTTGAACGCGCTCACCAGCGGAAGGTTCTCCATATCCTCGAACACGAGGTTGGCCATTGGCATCACCTTATGTATCTGAGCATTTATATTGTCAAGTATAAGACCCGTGATACCGTCTTTCCTGAAAGTCACAGGAGCGTTCATGTGATTATATTTGTAAAAAGCGCTCAGACCCGTAATCCAGCTGAATGAGTCATTTTCTTCATCAATGCTCCTGAAGAGGAACTCCTGATTGATAACGTTCTCCCTCTGTGCCTGTTCCATTATGAACATGCTCTTTGGTGTGAAGTCCTGGTCAAGTGTCATGCAGTCACGCAGATACTGCCAGCTTGTGGCACTTGAGAAAGTGAAGGAGCCGAAATTCCAGCTGAGCTTGAGCATATCGCTCACCAGAGTCCTTCTGTATGAACAGATATCGTTGTAGTTCGCCTGCGCAGTGGTCTCCGTTGCAGGATCATACAGGCCGTATGCGTATCCTCCCTGCACGTCCCTTGTGAACGAAACTATGTTTTCCAAGGTGAAACGCCGGTCCGGAGTATAGATGAACTTTCCCCTGAAGGCCCCGCTCCTGCCATCATCACATCGGTTGCCGTTGAAGGCATTCCTGAAGAACCCATCGGTGGCTCCGTAGCGGCCTCCCAGCGAGAAAGCCACTTTCTCCGACACTTTCTGATATGTTGAGGCACTTATATCATAGCTGTTGGCGCTTCCGTATCCCAGTTTTATTCTTGTACCCTGATAGTTCACCGGCGACAGTGTATGAATATTCAGCACGCCGCCTATGGTGTTCCTGCCGAAAAGAGTGCTTTGAGGTCCGCGCAGAAGGTCTATCCTGGCTATGTCCCAGAGGTCCGTGTCAAATCCGTTCTTGTTGAGCACAGGCATGCCGTCGACATTCAGACCTATTGCAGGGTTATCCATACGGCTGCCTATTCCCCTTATGTATATGCTGGAGGTCATCTTTGAACCATACTCGGGCATGAAGAGGTTCCCTGCAAGCGCCGCGAAATCAGCGATGCTCCTTATATGGGAATTCTCTATCTGCAGGGAAGTCCTGGAGAAAGAGGATGTCGGTTCAAGCCTCAGCTGAGATCTCACCTTTCCGCCAAGAACAACAATGTTCTGAAGGCTGTCCTCCTCTATATCGTTTGCAGTTTCGGAAATTACATCAACCGCAGAACCCCCTTGAAGGTTGCAAGTAAAACCTTCAGCAGATGAAACAGTATAGAAAAAAACGAAAAGAAAAACTATCGCAGTAAAAAGGCATTTCATAACAAGTACTTTTTGTAAGCTGCAAAGGTATTCATAAAGTGCGGGAAGGCCACCTATAAGATATTATAGTTTGCCATTGCTGCAAAAAGGAAACAAGCCCTCCGCGAGTTTGCGGAAGACTTGTTTTCATTGAATATTTGAATCTGTACTCTATCAGACCTTGATTTCAACCTCTACACCTGATGGCAACTCGAGCTTCATGAGAGAATCAACTGTCTTTGAAGTTGAGCTGTAGATATCAAGGAGTCTGCGGTAAGAATTCAACTCAAACTGCTCCCTTGATTTCTTGTTAACGAAGGTTGAGCGGTTTACAGTAAAGATCTTCTTGTCTGTAGGGAGTGGAATAGGTCCGCTTACCACAGCGCCGGTAGCCTTTACAGTCTTTACAATCTTGTCCGCTGATTTGTCAACGAGAGCATGATCGTAAGATTTCAATTTTATTCTTATTTTTTGGCTCATCTTATTGTTTTTTGACCAATTAACTAATCTATTTTATTCGTCATCATCTGCAAGTGACTTGTTCCCCGAGTTATCTATTACATCCTTTGCAAGTGCAGCAGGAAGCTCGGCGTAATGTGAGAAAGTCATTGTGCTGGTTGCCCTTCCTGAAGACAGGGTTCTGAGTACCGTTACGTATCCGAACTGCTCAGAAAGCGGAACCAGTGCCTTGACTATTCTTGCATTGCCGTTAGAGTCCATGTTTGTGATCTGGCCTCTGCGTTTGTTCAAGTCACCGATGATATCACCCATATAGTCCTCAGGTGTTACAACCTCAAGGGCCATGATAGGTTCCATAATGACAGGTGTTGCTTTTCTGAGTGCCTTGCGGAATGCCTGACGTGCAGCAATCTCGAATGAAAGGGCATCTGAATCAACAGGATGGAATGAACCGTCCTTGAGAATGACCTTCATTGAAGTTACCTCGTAGCCTGCAAGAACACCATTTACCATTGCAGCCTTGAAGCCTTTCTCAACGGCTGGAATGAATTCCTTAGGAATGTTACCACCCTTGACTTCATCCACGAACTGAAGACCGGTGACACCCTCATCGGCAGGACCGATTTCAACGAGGATATCAGCGAACTTACCTTTACCGCCGGACTGCTTCTTAAATACCTCCTTGTGCTGAACCGTTGACTTGATAGCCTCCTTGTAGTTCACCTGAGGTGCGCCCTGGTTGATTTCAACACCGAATTCCCTGCGCAGACGGTCAACAATGATATCGAGGTGAAGCTCACCCATACCGCTTATGACTGTCTGGCCTGTTTCTGTATCTGACTTGACTGTGAATGTAGGATCCTCCTCTGAAAGCTTGCCAAGCGCAATACCGAGCTTGTCAAGGTCCTTCTGAGTCTTAGGCTCTACTGCAAGACCGATCACAGGATCAGGGAATGTCATTGATTCAAGAATGATAGGATTGTTCTCGTCACAAACTGTATCACCTGTGCGGAGCTCCTTGAAACCAACGGCGGCGCAGATGTCACCTGCCTCAACGAACTCTATAGGGTTCTGTTTGTTAGAGTGCATCTGGAACAGTCGTGAAACTCTCTCCTTCTTGCCGGAACGTGTGTTGAGCACGTATGTACCTGCATCAAGCTTGCCTGAATAAGCGCGCATGAATGCAAGTCTTCCAACAAAAGGATCGGTTGCAATCTTGAATACCAGAGCGCAGAAAGGCTCCTTTGAATCCGAATGTCTGATAACCGACTCCTCGGTGCGAGGATTGGTTCCCTCAACCATGTTCTTGTCAAGAGGTGAAGGAAGGTATCTCATCACAGCATCCAGAAGGAACTGAACACCCTTGTTCTTGAATGAAGAACCGCAGCAGACAGGAACAACCGACATGCTTATGGTACCCTGCCTGAGTGCGTCTATTATTTCTTCCTTGGTGATTCTTGAAGGATCATCAAAGAATTTTTCCATTATCGCATCATTGAACTCGGCAACTGACTCAAGAAGTTTTGCCCTCCACTCCTCAGCTTCCTCCTTCAATTCTGCAGGAATGTCTTTAATCTGATAATTTACAAGTTCCTTGCTGTCCTGGTCATAGACGTATGCCTTCATGTCAATGAGGTCAACTATTCCCTGGAATTTATCCTCGGCGCCAATAGGAATGCAGATAGGAACTGCATTGGCTCCGAGTTTTTCATGAAGCTCGCGCACTACGGCAAAGAAGTCCGCACCCACACGGTCCATCTTGTTAACGTAGGCGATTTTAGGAACTTTGTATTTGTCCGCCTGTCTCCAAACTGTTTCGGACTGTGGTTGAACACGTCCTACTGCGCAGAATGTAGCAATGGTACCATCAAGAACGCGCAGAGACCTCTCAACCTCAACCGTGAAGTCAACGTGACCCGGAGTGTCAATCAAGTTTATCTGATAAACCTGATTGTTGTAGTGCCAGAATGCAGTGGTTGCAGCGGAAGTGATGGTGATACCTCTCTCCTGCTCCTGAACCATCCAGTCCATTGTGGCAGCTCCCTCGTGAACTTCTCCAATCTTGTGAGTCTTGCCTGTGTAATACAGGATACGCTCCGAAGTTGTGGTCTTGCCGGCATCAATGTGGGCCATGATGCCAATGTTTCTTGTAAATTTTAAATCTCTAGCCATTTAATATTAACAGGTACTAAAAACGGAAGTGTGCAAACGCCTTGTTGGCCTCTGCCATCTTGTGCATATCCTCCTTTCTCTTAAAGGCAGCACCCTCATTATTGTATGCAGCCAGTATCTCTGCAGCTAATTTTTCAGCCATTGAGCGGCCGGATCTCTTTCTTGAATAAAGAACCATATTCTTCATTGCCAAAGAAATTTTTCTGTCCGGACGAATCTCGGTTGGAACCTGGAAGTTTGCTCCACCAACCCTGCGGCTCTTTACCTCAATCTGCGGTGTGATGTTCTCCAAAGCTTTCTTCCAAATCTCCAGTGGAGCCTTGTCAGAATCTTTCATCTTCTCGCCGACCATGTCAATTGAGTCGTAAAAAATAGCATAAGCGATACTCTTCTTCCCCTGCAACATAAGATTGTTCACAAAACGTGTCACCGACACATCATGATACTTAGGATCAGGAAGTAGAATCCTCTTTTTAGGCTTCGTTTTTCTCATTTCTTTTTTAATTTAAATGATTAATGACTTACTTCTTAGCTTTTGCTCCGGCCTTTGAGGCTTTAGGCCTCTTTGCTCCGTAAAGTGAACGTGACTGTAAACGTCCATCTACGCCAGCAGTATCCAAAGCGCCTCTAAGAATGTGATAACGTACTCCTGGAAGGTCCTTTACACGACCGCCTCTTACAAGCACAATCGAGTGCTCCTGCAAGTTGTGTCCTTCGCCAGGGATGTAGGCATTCACCTCTTTCTGATTAGTCAACCTGACACGTGCAACCTTACGCATTGCCGAGTTAGGTTTCTTAGGAGTTGTGGTGTAAACACGCACACAAACTCCACGTCTCTGAGGACATGCATCCAACGCAGGTGACTTTGATTTATCCTCAATAGCCACTCTACCGTTGCGAACTAACTGTTGAATTGTAGGCATAATTAATTGTTAATCTTTTAATTATATTTATTTACCCCGTTTTATGGGGGTTGCAAAGATACGCATTATTCACCAAATTGCAAAAAAACTTTGATTGCCTGCTGCAGCTGGCTGTCGCCCTTGATGGAATATTCCGTTTCCCCCTCGGTGTAATAATATTTTGCAACTATGTCTGCACCAAGGAAATACGATATTGCCTTCCTGTTCTTTCTCAGGGCCTCCTCCTTTGTTACGGTGAGTTTCTCCTTGAGTGAGTCGAACAGTTCCTTTGAGTCTTCATACAGTCCTTCCTTCTTGGCATCCTCAATGATACGCTCGAGTTCGGCCAGCGAAGCGCTCCTGAAATCGAAATCCTGCTTTGAGGCATATTCAACGAACTGGTCGTAGATTCTGTCATCAATCACGAACTCCGCAGGAGATGCAATCTGAGGATTCTCCTTGTAGTACTTGATAGCGAAGTCTTCGGTGATGGCGTTTCCTACCACTGAATATACAACGCGCGCATAGGTATCCTCCTTTATGAGTGAATCAGGTGTGATTCCGCCACCATCATATACGCTTCTGCCCTTTACCAGAGTCTTGAACTCCTTCTTGAGCGAATCAGGAATAGTACCAACGCTTCCATCCTCCCTTCTGTTCGAATAATCTATTGCCTGAACGCAACGTCCGCTAGGTGTGTAGTACTTGGCAACGGTAAGTTTGAGCACGCCGTCGTAACCAAGCGGAGCCATACCCTGAACCAGACCCTTTCCGTAAGTTCTCTGACCGGCAACGAATCCACGGTCAAGATCCTGAACAGCTCCTGTCACAATCTCCGAAGAAGATGCGCTTGAGGAATTCACCACCACCATCAGAGGAATGAGTGTGTCAACAGGCTCCTCCATTGTCTTGTAAATTGAAACGTCTGATACCTCTCGTCCCTTCTGGGTAACAACCTTTGTACCCTTTGGAACGAAAATGGAAACTGTCTTGACCGCCTCATCAAGCAGACCGCCCGGATTGCTCCTCAAATCAAGAACTATTTTCTCAGCGCCTTTCTTCTTAAGGTCAATCACAGCCTCGCGTGTTGTCTGGGCTCCGCCTGCGGTGAAGCCTGTGAGCCTGATGTAACCCACCTTGTTTTCGAGCATTCCATACCAGGCAACGTCAGGGACGTGAATCTTCTCCCTGGTAATGATTATTTTCTTCCTCTCGCCGCTGCGTCCCTTGATAAGGTCAAGCTCCACTGTTGTGCCAGGTGTTCCACGAAGCATCTTGCTGCTCTGGTCGGCGCTGAGCGGTTTCACATCCTTTCCATCTATGTACAGAATCTTGTCGCCAGGCTCCAGCCCTGATTTTGCCGCAGGAGAAAGTTTGTAAGGCTCGATGACAGTAACCAGCGAATCCTCAGGATATTTCCTGATTGACGAACCCATTCCACCGTAAGTTGACTGTGTCATCATTTCAAGAGCCTCCTGGTCCTCCATTGGAATGAACTGCGTATATGGATCCAATGAACGCAACATCGCGTGGATTCCTGTCTCAACAAGCTTGTCAACCTTCACACTGTCAACGAACCTGGCCGAAAGCACCTTGAGCACATCATATTGAAGCTCAAGATTCTTGCCCGCATTGAAATTCTGCTCCTGAGCCCTTGCCGCACCGGCTGACACGCCCAGCACAAGCACACAGGCACATAAACAAATCCCTACCGATTTCAAATTCTTCATATTGTCAAATTTTTAAAAGCATTTTTTCCAAACAACAAATATACTCAAAATTCACTTACTGCAATTTTGAAGCCATTTTTATATTTTCCACAGCGATAGTTATACAAAATAAGTAACTTTGTGTATGGAAATGATATTTGCAACACAGAACAGGAACAAGGTGAAGGAAGCTCAGGCATATCTGGGCGATGGGTTCAAGCTCATTCTCCCTTCCGATCTTGGAATAAGCGAAGAAATACCTGAAACCGGAAGCACTCTCGAGGAAAATGCACTGCAAAAATGCCGTTATATCTGGAACAAGGTTCACAAACCTGTGTTCGCAGATGATTCCGGACTTGAAATGAACTGGCTCAACGGAGCTCCAGGCGTTCATACAGCACGCTATGCAGGCGAAGGAAAGGATCCGGACAAGAATATTGACAAACTCCTTGAGAACCTCAAGGAAGCCCCGGACAGGAGCGGACAGTTCCGCACGGCCATTGCTTACATAAACAGTGAAGGCAAGGAATATGTTGTTGAAGGCATAATGAAGGGAAGCATCACATTCGAACGCATTGGCAACGAAGGCTTCGGCTACGACCCCGTATTTGCGCCCGAGGGCTACAACGGCCTCACATTCGCCCAGCTTGGCATGGATGTCAAATGTCAGATATCCCACCGCAGCCGCGCCCTCGCCGAATTCTGCAAACTCCTCTCCACACTGAACAACTGATACCGGATAAGCGGCAGGCACTTCATCTGAAAAACTTCGCCTTTCCGTGGCGAAGCTTTTTCATATTCCACCTGCCGCTACATTGACATTTAAATAAGTTTGTTTTAATAAACTTTTGTTTGACAATAATAAAAATTTACCATACCTTTGCATCAAAAGTATAATATAGTAGACTCATGAACCTACAAGATACAATGAAAGCACGGCGTAAGTTCTTATCCATTTCACAGGCAGAACTTGCGGAGATGGCCCAGCTGAGCCTTGCAACGATAAAGGATATCGAAAGGGGGAAAGGAAATCCATCAATTGCGACTATGTCAAAGATAATGGATGTTCTCGGGCTGGAGATAATATGTAGGGTACGAAATACTATTACTGAAGAATAATGAGACAACTTGGTGTATATTACAACAATGAGAAAGCCGGAGTGTTGACTGAATATCACCCTGGAAAGGGTTATGAGTTCCGTTATGACCCATCATATCTGCTTTCGGGTGGGAAGTCAATATCGGTGACACTTCCCAGGACGAGGGAGATATTCGAGTCTGCAGATTTGTTTCCGTTTTTTACCAATATGCTGCCGGAAGGAGCAAATCGCAGCGTTATATGCCGACATCTGAGAATCGACGAGGAGGATTCATTCGGTATGCTTTCGGCTATGGCCGGGAAAGATTTCATAGGGGCTGTCCATGTTAAAATCATACAGAAATGATAAATATAGTCAATTGTCCGTCAACCCTTGCAGAAGGATACCAGACATATAGTCCTAAAGCCCGTCAAACTCTTTTTGACGGAAAGAAGATAAGCCACATACTGGATTTTAACATAGATGAGTTCCGTACAACCGGCCAGGTTGCGGAAGCTATGCAAAGATTATCTGTTTCCGGGGTTCAAGAAAAATTCCCGGCCGTACTGAGGGATTCCCAAATAAGGATTGCAGGCGATGATGACCGTTCGACATATATTCTTAAACCGGCACCGTGGGATAAGACCCTTATTGACCGCAAACAGATTCCCGCTAACGAGAATCTGACTATGCAGATTGCCTCTGGGGTGTATGGAATCAATACGGCTGCTAATGGCTTGTGTTTCACGCCTAAAGGTGAGACAGTATATATAACAAAGCGTTTCGACATACTTCCTGACGGATCCAAACTCCCAATGGAGGACTTTGCTTCGGTTCTCGGACGTAACGAGCCGACGGACGGAAAACACTTCAAGTACAGCGGATGCTACGAGGATATAGCACAAGCGATAAGGAAGAATGTGTCAGCCTGGATGGTGGACATGGAAAGATTCTTCGACCTTGTGGTGTTCAACTACATCTACGCAAATGGTGATGACCATCTGAAGAATTTCTCCCTTATTCTTCAGGGCGAAGATTACCGGCTTGCACCGGCATATGACCTTCTGAATACAAGTCTCCATATTAACGGTGATGACCTGGGTTTGGCTGGTGGCCTTTCACCCAACATTGCCCGAAGCGATGTCTATAAAAATACAGGACATCCTTGCCGGATCGATTTTGAGCGCTTTGGATTGAGAATAGGACTATTGGCGTCTCGTGTTACCAAAATTCTGGACAGGTATATGTTTTTCCCTGAAACTTCTTCGGCTCTTATAGGGCGCAGTTTCCTATCAGACAAGGGAAAACGTCATTACTTGAAAATAGTGAACGAGAGAATAGCGCGGTTTATCAGAACATCGGACTGATTAGATAATTTAACGGTCTGCTGACATTCCTCCAAAGCAGGCCGTTTGTATTGAAAGAAGTTTTCTCAGTTAAACTAATTCGCCTGTGCGAATGAATTGCAAAAGTCCAAGTGCGGAACTCATTGAGAGAGTGCACGTCTGCTTCGATCAGTCTCATCTTGTCATCGACGCTGAAATACTTTGCCCAAAAGACAGCGTATGATTTGAAGAACCGGCGTTTCATTTCCAAAAGCTCATCGCCGCCGTGCGAGATACGCTTCCGAAGATTCGCCTTCCTTCATAGCAATAGCTTTACCACATTCGTATTCAGCTATTCCACGGTTGATTTTGGCCTGAAGTTCGGCTTCACTTATCACGGTATCGGAATCTAGCACGGGAACCAGTTTATAACACCCGTGACTGCGTGATTTTATAATCACAAGATTGCTTTGGGCAAGGTCAAAGAATTTCTTTTGATTAGCCCTGAATTCTCTACTGCTTACAACTACCATAATGCCAATTTTTCGCAAGAATATATAGCAAGAATTGTCAATGTACCAAAATGGTACACATAAATAATATTAATATACATACAACTCTCCAGATAACAGATTTTTTACAACAGCTGACCAGAAGAAATCAGGTTCATCCGCGCATACGGATGAGACAGTTGAAAATTATCATTCGTATATGTGGCAATGTCGTAACCTACTATCACAATCTTTTGAAAGGAGTCTTCTATCTTTCTGAACGATTTGAGTTCCTGTTCCATCTTAGCCTCGCCGGGAATAGAATAGGTAGCAGATGTCAGACGGAACGCATTGAAATATTCCGGTTCGGTATTCGTTCCTTCACAGACGATGAGGAAAGTCTTCTTTACCGGTTTGAATCCTGCGCTCATATCATTTCAACACTTTTGCAAGGTCATCCATAACCGGAGTGGCCCCGTATTTCCCAAGAAGATAATCTTTCTCGTATGAGGCATCATTACGAACCTTATAGTCGGAAAGGGCATACATCTTATAGGCCTCGAATTCTCCCAGCCAGCCGCGGGCGGTGAGAGCTGTAGTGATATCGGAACTGCGAACCGCAAGAAAGCTGGCAGACTCCCCATCACGCAGAAATCCCGACCATAGGAACTAAATGGTCGGGATCTTCAGTCTATAAATCAAGCCCGTTTGTGTTATTCCGAATATTTAAATCTCCAAATATGATAGTCTTTCGCCTTGCCTCCTCTATCTGACATGAAATAAATGTATCCATTTGAAGACCAATAAGGCTCAGAATCTAATGATTTACTAATTGTCAATCTTATAAGATCCCCTCCTTCAATAGGAACAATGTATAGATCCCAATTATTATTGTAATTATCTCGCTTTTCTTTTCCAGCAAAAACTATATATTTTCCGTCAGGACTGAAACATGGGTGCAGCACCCATTGGATAGAATTATTATCAGTTATTCTTTGAGCATTCTCCCCATCAACATCCATAACCCATATTTGTGATTGGCCACTCTCGCATTTAGAAAAAACAATCTTTTTTCCATCATGCGAGAATCTAGGGAAACAACCTTTCCCAAGTAAAATATTATCCCCATTCTGCATATTCTTTATCCAAATTTCAGATGTGGAGTCATAATAAATGCCATCAACTGCCTTAACCCTATCATATACAATAAGACTCCCCTCCGGGTTAAAGTCCGGATGGTTATCCCTCCCACTATTAGGACTTGTTACTTGAGTCAAAGCTTTGCCTTTGGAAGCGGGCATTAAGTAAATCTGATAGCCCATACAAAAAACAACTCTGTCCGTAACCTTATTGTATCTAGGGAAATAGGCAAACCCTGTTGTTCCTAAGTCGGTCATTTGAGTTGTTGTATTTGATGTGGGTTTATCTTTCTTATAGATATCATAATGCCCTTCTTTCGTAACATCAAGAGCATAAAATAACAGGCCATCCTCATCTCCACCAGAAGGACATACTGAATTCGAAGTTTCAGTGATTTTTGTTAATGATGGCAATCTTTCTCCTTCTGAGATCGTGTTATAAACGACACCAACGCCACAGCTGGCAAGGCACAGCATACTTGACAAAATAGCCAAAAAAACAAATAATTTTTTCATATTAGTAAACATTAAAAATTTAAGCAAATCTTTTCGTTGGTTCCATAAAAACCCTGCTGCACAATGCTGCAATGGTGGATCGGTTTATTACAATGTCCGGTAAACGCCCGGACACAGCAAAATAGCAGTCCCTTGGCAGAAACTGTGAAAAAACTCGTAACTTGCTAATTATCAAATGAAAATACCCCCCCCCATCAGATTTTCAGGGAGAAGATTTGGACGATATTTGCTGATTGTTCTCACTAATTTGTAAATTTATAGATATTTTCTTGAAATGCAAAAAAAATCATATCTTCACATTGTTGAAAACAACAGTCAACAATGATTGAGGAAGATACCATAATTGTACTGCGGACAATCAAGCACGCAGAATCATCGCTGGTTGTGCAATGCTACTCAAGCAAGCACGGCCGCACCGCCGTATATGCAGCCGGAATGGGCAAACGCGGCAGCAGAGGCGGCCTGCAGATCTTCCACCCCCTTGCAATACTCAATCTGAGCCTGTATTCAAAGGCCAACGGAACAATGGCTTCAATCAAGGAAGTCTCACCGGCCTTTGACCTCAGCCCCCTGCGAAACAATATGCTCAAAGGCTGCATGGCAATGTTCATGAGCGAACTCTTCCTTAAAACGGTTGTAGAGGAGGAACCGAACCAGATGCTTTTCACCTTCCTCCAGACCACAACACAGATGCTTGCAGCCAAGGAAGGCAGCCTCGCAAATTTCCCGCTGATGTTCCTGATACACTTGAGCTCAATCATAGGCTTCAAACCACAGAGCAACTACAACCAGAAACAGACTGACGTCTTTGCCCTCAACACGGGCTCATTCGAGAACCCCGAGCAGAAAACTTTCGGAATTTCATATCTGCGGCCAGTGGAAACAGATCTGCTTAAAAGGCTCCTTAATACTGATTTTCAAAGAATGGATGAGGTGAAAAGCAACGGCGCCACCAGGAATTCACTGATCCAGGGCTTGCTGAAATACCTTTCCATACATCTTGGCCACGACATTGAACTGAAGAGCCTGCAGGTCCTTCACGAAATCTTTGTATGACCTGATCCGGCTGAATTTCAGTCCTGCGGAAGGACTATGTATTTCTTGTGAACTAACGTAAGATACACTCCTCTTATTATCACGTGAAGCAGATATGCTCCCCAGATTGCGCTTACGCCCATTGTGCTCTTCATGCAGTAATAGAAAATGAAGAAGCCTATAACGGAAAGGATTACGGAATTACGCATAGGCTTTGAGGCGGTGGCGCCAATGTATATTCCATCCCAGGTGAAGGCAACGCAGCTGGTTACAGGAAGAATTATTAGCCAGGCCTTGTAATGCATTGCGGTTGCAATCACGGACCTGTTGTCGGTGAAGAATGCAACCAGATTCTCCATCCAGAGGAAATATATGATGGCTGAGACAATGCATATCCCCCAGCACCAACGGAACACGATTTTTACAGTTCCTTTGAGATTCAATGAATCCCCTGCGCCAATGAACCTTCCGGTAAGAGCCTCGCCTGCGTATGCAAAACCATCGAGGAAGAAGGAGTAAAGCATAAGTATCTTCAGAATTATGGCATTGACTGCAAGCATGGTATCGCCGTAATTGGCGGACAGGCCTGTGAATCCGCAGTAGATGCAGAGCATTCCTAAAGAACGTATGAACAGATTTGAATTGAGGCTGCAGAATTTGATTATCTCGCTCCTGTCCAGGACTTCCTTTGCAAGTTCCTTGAAGCCCTTTCCACCCAGGCAGGAGAACATCTTCCTGTATTTGATGAGCATTATTGCTATGGCAACAATCAGTCCCAGATATTGTGCCAGCAGTGTTCCCATTGCAATTCCGTCAAAACCCATGAGATATACGGCCACGCAAAGAAGACTGAGGAGAATGTTTCCTATGTTTACAACCAGATCCACGATCATTGAAGCCGTTGCATTCTGCATTCCAATGAAAAAGCCCTTGAAAACATACAGACCAAGGGTTGCAGGAGCCGCCCAGATGCGGATGAAATAGTAGCTTCTTGCCAGTCTTTCAACCTCCGGAGATGTATTGGTGAAATAGAGAACGCAATCAACGAACACATACTGGATGGCCCAGATAAGCATTGCAATGAGCGTTGAAGTGCTTATGCCCCTGAGAAAAGCCATCATGGCCGCTCTCTGGTCCTTGCGTCCGAATGCCTGCGCAACAAGACCGCTTGTGCCAAGACGCAGGAACGACATGTTCCAGTAAAGCATGTCAAAGAGCATTGTGGCAATGGCCACGGCTCCTATGCAGGTTGTGGTACCAATCTTTCCTGCAAGCACCATATCAATCATTCCCACCAGAGGCAGGGTTATGTTGGCAAAGATGCTTGGCACCGAAAGCCTGAGAACCTCTTTATTCAGTGAAAACTTTTTCATTCTTCAATTCATTTTCTGTACTTGCCCTCGCTGTTGTCTTCCAGCATGCCGAGATAGGAATTGTATCTTTCCTCGGATATCATGCCTTCCTCTACGCACTTTACAACTGCGCATCCGGGCTCGTGCGTATGTGAACAGGGAGTGAACCTGCAGTCGCCGCTTACACGGAGCATTTCCGGGAAATAGGTGCTTAGCTCATCCTCCCTCAAGTCCACTATTCCGAATCCGCGGATCCCCGGTGTGTCTATTACCCAACCACCGCAAGGCAGAGGGTGCATCTGATAGAAGGTTGTGGTATGTTTGCCCTGGTTGTTCGCATCCGAAATGTCCGCTGTTTTCAAATCCAGTTCGGGATTCAGTATGTTTATCAATGATGATTTCCCTACTCCTGACTGGCCGCTCAGAAGGACTTTCTTCCCGCGGCAGAGCTCCCTGAGGCTGTCAATGCCTGTGCCGTCAACAACTGAAGTCCTGAGAATATCGTAACCGGCCTGCCCTTTGTATATTATCCTGAACAGGTCATAGCGTTCCTTTACCTGCTCGTTGGCAATCACGGTATCGTATTTGTTCACAACAATCTTCACCGGAACGCCGTATGCGGCACAGGTAACCAGGAAGCGGTCTATGAAAGGCCATTTGACTTCAGGGAAATCTATTGTTACAACCAGCAGTGCAAGGTCAACGTTTGCGGCAATGATATGATACTGCCTGCTGAGATTGGCCGCCCTCCTTATTATATAATTCCTGCGGGGAGCCACTGATGTAATCACAACGGGCGTGTTGCCATCGACCTGTGCTATACCGCTCTCGTATTTGTATTCAACAATGTCTCCAACAGCAATGGGGTTTGTGGTCTTCACACCCTTGAGCCTGAGCTTTCCCCTTATCACGGCTGGAAACGGATTCCACTCCGGAAGTGAACTCAGAAGGTAATTGCTGCCTGTATGCCTTATTACCGTGGCTGTAAGATTTGCGGACTCCGTTGACATCACTGATTCGCCCCTGCCGTTAACTTTATTATTTTGTCAACCAGATCCTGCGGCTTTATTCCGCGAAGGCAAGGGTAGTCGCCTTTTGTGCAAGGCTTGTTACCGTAAATGGAGCAAGGTCTGCAAGGCATATCCAGGCCCATTGCCCAGGCTGGATTCTGCCCGTAACCGTAGAAACCTGCGTACGGATGGGTTGCGCCCCAGATTGAAATCACCGCTGTCCCAACCACCGATGCAAGATGCATGTTGGCGGAATCCATTGTTACCATAACGTCAAGGTCAGCAATTATTGCAGCCTCCTCTATGAGCTTGTGCTTTCCGGCTTCAGACACCGTGTTAGGGTATTTCTCAGCCAGAGAAGAGAGGAACTGCAGCTCCGACTTACCGCCTCCGAAGAGGAAAATACGGTTGTTAGGGTCTGCGCTGAGTATCCTTATGCTCTCCTCCACATACTCCAGAGGCCATTGCTTGCCTTTTTCCGCTGTGAAAGGAGCTATTCCTATCTTTCTGTACGGCGATGGTGAAAGATACCTTGCCTCCACCTGGTTTCCGCTCACATTCAAGTCCTTGAGGCCCAGTCTTACAAAGACCTCCTCATATTTGCGCATGGAACTCTTTATTGGAGCGAATACCTTGTTCTTCTCCCTTGTAAGGGCCTTGCGCTGCGAGCGTTCCTTGTCAATTGAAGCGCATTTCACTCCGCTGAGCTTGAACCAGGTTCTCAAGACCTTTGTGCGCAGGACGTCGTGGATGTCGGCAACCATGGTGATCGGTGAGCCCTGCTCTCTGGCATTCCTTGAGAGCTCCCCTGCGAACTTGAGGACCTTTGCCACGCCTGCCTTCTGTTTCTTCAGAGGGTCAGGAACGAATTTCACGTTATCAATATCCTTGAAAAATCCCTCCGTGGCAGGTGCATAAAGCAATGTGAACAGGACTTTGGGGTTGGCTGCGGCGTAAGCCTTTATCAGGGGTGCGGAAATGAGAATGTCGCCCAGGGCCGAAAGCCTCACCACAAGTATGTTCCTTGAATATGCCATCGCTGTAGAAAATAATGAAACTATTTGTTACCGTAGAGTACAGGGTTCAGTGAAGGGTCGTTGTACATCTTCATCTGCTTATAGACCTTCATGTATTTTGCTCCGGCCTCGATGTCTGAAAGAAGCTGGTCAATGGCGCTTGAAAGGTCCTTGCGCTGCTCCAGAAGCACTGAGAGTTTCTTTGAGCATGCTGCAATGTGGTCTGCGGAGGCATCCTTCCTGTTCACCTGCTCCTGCATGTGGTATATCTTGAGAGCAAGGATTGAAAGGCGGTCTATAGCCCAGGCTGGCGATTCTGTGTTGATTGTGGCGTTGGACTTTATTTCAACATCCTTGTATTTGTCGAGCCAGTAGCTGTCAATGAGCTCAACAAGGTCTGTCCTGTCCTGATTTGACTTGTCAATCCTTCTCTTTATGAGCAGAGCCTCCTCAGGTTTGATCTGAGGATCCCTGATGATGTCCTCAAGATGCCACTGAACCGTGTCAATCCAGTTCTTAAGATAAAGATAGAACTCTATGCTCTTCACCTCATAAGGATTGTTGATTGGAGCGTCAACGTTGTCGGTTTTGTGATAATCGTTGATGCACTGCTCGAAAATAGCGTTGCTCTTTGCTGTAAATTCCATAATATATTTGTTTTTATTTTATTCTTTTCACCACCATATCGGCCCATTCCCTGAGCGTATCCTTCTGGACTTCAGTAAGATTGCTGCCGTTGAGGAGTTCAAGAGCCTGCCTGTAATATGCGCTTATGGCCTCCTGCGCCCTGTCCTTCACTCCGAGTTCTGTATATAAGGCCTTGAAGCCCTCTATCTTCTCGGATGCCCGGCTGCTGTCAATAGCCAGAAGCCCCTGGAACTGAGGCTGCCTGGCCGGAGTAACCATCCTGAAAGCATCTACCAGAAGCCAGGTTTTCTTGTCGTTGAGTATGTCTCCTCCTATTGCCTTGCCAAATACGTGCTCATCACCGAATGTATCGAAATAATCATCCTGTATCTGGAATGCTATTCCAAGAAGATATGCGAACCTGTATATGAGATTGACCTCCTTTTCGGAAGCGCCGCCCATTATTGCTCCTATTGCTGCGGAAGCGGCAATCAGGACGGCTGTCTTCAGGCCTATCATTGCAATATAGTCATCCATTGTAATGAAAGGAAGCTTCTCGAAATTCATATCGTACTGCTGGCCCTCGCAGACCTGCGCTGCAGTTTCGGAAAACAGCTTCAATATCTGCGGCAGATACTCGCCCCTGCACTGGCTTATGAGCGAATATGCCTTTATGCTCATTACATCACCGGAAAGAATGGCAACATTGCTGTTCCATTTCTTGTATACGGTAGGCTGGCCCCTGCGTATTGCGGCCTTATCCATAATGTCATCGTGAATCAAAGTGAATGCGTGGAACACCTCAAGGCCTATTGCCGGCTTTATATCCTCTTTTTCAATATTGTTCTTGAATATTGAACATACCATGAGCGCAGTTATCGGACGCAGACGTTTTCCGCCGATGGCCATCATATAACTGATTGGAGCGTACAGTTCCTTGGGGTCTTTGTGACACTCGAACTCCACAAGAGCCTTCTCAACTATTCCCTTTATCTCGTTTATTGTGTACATATTGCAAATATATAACAATTCTTTTTTATTCGAATAGTTTACCGGGCTTTTACCATCGTTTGCCATCGCCAATTACCCGGATGCGTCTGAAATGTCCCAGATATCCCGAATATGAATTCACTATGGCCTCAAGGGCAAAGGGATTCCGTTCGCAGCACAGGGTTGGCTAAGGGGTTAATGGAATAAACTTAGTGAGACCTGTATCGAATCTGCCATATTGAAGGAAAGGGCTCATCCTGGTTCGGACAAGTGTGAAACGCAAATTAAAGCTGCTGTGCTGACGCATAAGACCCATCATGCTGCTTATTGAAGAGCGCAGATGCGCTTTGTCTGGATGAGGCAGTGTGCGCTCAAGCAAATCAATCTTTCCACGCATACGTCTCAAAGTGGAGTTTGAGACATACGAACGCCGAGGCTTTATGAATGCCCCAAGAAAGGGAACACCATGGTAGACATTACATATTCTGTTCTTACCTTCCTGAAGTTCAAGTCCGAGATTATCGCGCAGAAAGGAACGCACCGAAGGTATCAGTCCAAGCAACCAATCCTTGTCTGAAGACACCACGTAGAAATCGTCCACATAACGCCCGTAATGCCGGCAGTGAAGGACCCTTTTCATGTACTGGTCCAGTTCGTTCAGATACACATTGGAAAACATCTGAGAGGTAAGATTTCCGATGGGAAGCCCGCAGCCGGGGGCTGCCCGGAACATGGACTTGCTGTGCGGCAGTCCGGACCAATTCGACAGACTGCCTTTGATATGACACCCTCGTGTCGGGTCAAGGAGGACTATTTCACGAGTCAGGTATCTCAAGAAGTCAAAATGGCCGTCGGACAACTCCGTATCACCTCTGCTTTGAAGCCTGTCTAATAAAGAAAGCGCCATACCAAGAAGGCGATTCCTGTCTATGTGCATGAAATAGCCGCGTATGTCAAGTTTGAGGACATAGCACGGCCTTGTATAGTCAAGGCTCTCAGATCGTATGTGATGTTCTAAACGATGAATGCCATAGAGCGTACCCCGTCCCTTTATGCAAGAATAACTGTCGGCTATGAAATATCGGACAAAACGGTCATACACGTAATTGCAGTAGAGATGATGGACTATCCTGTCCCTGAAATCAGCGGCAAACACTTCTCTTTTTTTCGGTTCTGTCACTATGAAGCACTCGCTCGGCCTTGCCTTATAAGTCCGCCACCACAAATCATTGCACAAATCAAGGAGATTCTCTTCAAGACGGGATTCGAAACGTATCTGGTAACTGCGATTACGTTTGCGCTTGCGTGCATCAAAATATGCAGCACGAAGATCGGCCAGAAGAGAATCGTAACAAAATTCAGTTTTCATATATCAAGAACACAATGAAAAGTGCTGGACAACCGAAACCAGACGGACAGACCTGCCGTTGTTGCGATTGTTGTTGTTGGCAGGATTGACATTGCTGCCGTTGAAGTTCAGGTTGTATGCGTTGCTGCTGCCATTGGCCGTGGAAGACCAATAGTTGCCGTTGCTGCCCACATTGTTCACGCTGGTCCCATTCCGGTTGCCGGCGGCAGGCAGGAAGACAACTCCCGAACACGTTGACGGCACCCTCTGATACTCACCACTCACGGAACGTCTGGGAGCCGCAAGTGGCCTGCGAATCTTTCTTTACCGAAAAACGACGGAAAGACAGGATGCCTGTGAACTTTTGCATTGATGTTCTGTACTGCAGAGGTGCATCATAGCAGTTCTAAAAGCTCGTCCTTGAGTTGACGGATGAAATCAACACATTCCTGAGGGGAGCGGCTGTCTATAGGGAAACGCATTATCTGACGAACTATATCCGTGAGTCTGAGCGGGTGGGCAGACACCTCCATATGCATGTTGTCATCCTCCGCCGCCCTCTGTCCGGCTTGTTTCGTCTTTTTCTTCTCCTTGCGCTCCTGCTGTTCCGTCAGGAGTCCTGCAAGAGTTTCAGACTGCCATTTGGAATACTCCGTGTCGAGGATATCGTACCTTTCCTCCGGAGGGAACCTGTTCTCCGGGAATATCCACTCCGTGGGGAGCCCGTCTTCAGAAGCCAGTTGCTCACAACCTTCGGGGATGAATTTGTCTATGCTGGCTACAGGAAATCCCACGAATATGTGAGTACCCCCATCACTCGTGTCAAGGCCTTCGTTCAGGGGTGAACCATTCCGCTTGAGCAACCAAGCACTCCAATCGTATGCGCGCACGAATGCACCCACCTTGAGCAAACGGACTGTCCGCTTTGAGCGGGAATCCGGCCTGGGAGCCTCTTCAACCTTCAGTCTTTCCTTCATTCCTGACACGGTGCTTTATTTTTAAATTTTTTCTGTGCAGCACGCCTCCCTTTGCAGGGGGAGGCGGCTGAACACAGAAAAAAATGGTTTGTGTTTTGTTTGTTTCTTGCTTTACAACTGTTTGGTTGGTATGCAAAAGTTACTGGACAACCGAAACCAGACGGACAGACCTGCCGAGGTAGCGAAAGCTGTAGTTGGCAGGAAGGACATTGCCGCCGAAGAAGCGCAGGTGGTACGCGCTGCTGCCGCCATCGGCCGCGGAAGACCAATAGCCGCCGCTGCTGCCCACATCGTCCACGCTGGGCCCATCCCGGTAGCCGGCGGCAGGCAGGAAGACAACCCCCGCTTCTACCAATGCCTGGAATTGAACGGCTGTATAGCCGGGAACACTTGTCCATACCAAATTAGTGCTGTTAATATTAGATTCAGTCGGAGCAGTGACTGTTGTCGGCCAAGT
>NZ_JBAELF010000130.1:0-12160 GCF_056211015.1 Candidatus Egerieousia sp. | reverse complement strand
AAAATTGCTAAGATGTCAACCTCGCACTTGCAGCCTTGTGAGTGCTCTCTCTTTTTGTGCCATTGGCTCAAAATGTATTAAAAACAAGTCAAATAACGCCGGAATAACCAGAAACGGCACAATTAATTTTCGTATGAAAATGTTCAAAGGAAATTTCAAGACGTGGCAATGGTACACAATCATAGTTTCAATGATTGTCTATTCCATTTTCTATTTTGTCCGCAAGAATTTCTCAATAGCAATGCCGGGGCTTACAGCCGAATACGGCATATCAAATACAAGTTTCGGAATTGTGATAGCCATTGGCTCGCTGGTCTATGGTTTCAGCAGATTCATAAACGGTTTCATTGTTGAGAAGGTGAGCACCAAGGTCTTCATGGCAGTGGGACTCTTCCTCTGTGCGGCGGCAAACTTCTGCTTCGGATTCGGTCTGGAACTGAGCTACGCAATAACAGGAGTTCACCAAGGCCCGCAGTTCATTAACATGCTCATACTTGTAATAGGCGTTACAATTGTCCTGAACCAGTATTTCCAGGGCTGCGGCTTCCCTCCTTGCGCAAGAATGCTGCCTCAGTGGATTGCGCCGAATGAACTGGCAACCAAAATGAGCATCTGGAACACATCCCACTCCATAGGCGCTGTTATTGCCGTAGTTATCTGCGGTCTGATAATGACAAACATGGGAGCCGACATGAGCGGCAATTCCTCCATAGTTGCTCAGATTACAGGCAACCTTGCAGGCAGCATAAAGGACTGGTACAACATTCCTCATGCCGAGCAGCAGGCCAAGATAATGTCCTACGCCACCCATTACGGAGCCTGGCGCTGGTGCTTCTTCATTCCTGGAATGGTTGCCGTTGGAGGTGCCATCCTTGCTCTTCTTGCCTTGAAGGACACCCCGCAGAGCGTTGGATTCCCGGAAATAGAAGGCACTGAAACAGGAAAGGACGCCCTCAAGGACAAGAAAGGAGCTCACAAGGGATTCCTTAACCACATGGTGTTCCGCAACAAATGGGTCTGGTATTTTGCAACGGCCAACATTTTCGTGTACGTACTCAGGATGGGTGTTCTGGACTGGGGCCCGAAATTCCTCACCGAAGACCGCGGAATGAACATAAAGGATGCCTCCTGGAGCGTTGCCGCATTTGAAATCACCGCAATAATAGGCACCATCTTCGCAGGTTGGGCAACCGACAGGCTTTTCAAGGGCAAGGCCCACAGAATGTGCCTGTTCAGCATGATAGGTTCGGTTCTGTTCTTCGGCATATTCGCTCTGGTTCCAATGCCAACCATTCCTAGCATCTGCATGCTGGCTCTCGCAGGCTTCTGCATCTACGGGCCTCAGGCTCTCATTGGAATAGGCGCAGCGAACCAGGCCACAAAGGAAGCATCAGCAACGGCGAACGGTGTCACAGGCATTCTGGGCTACATCGGTTCAGCACTTTCTGCACTGGCGATAGGTATAATAGCTGACAACCTTGGCTGGAACTGGGTTTTCATAACCTTCATCATCACCGGACTTGTAGGCGCCATTATCTTCCTCTTTATGTGGAATGCTCCGCGCGACGGCTACAAACGCGCCCAGGATTACACCAACAATCTGCTCAATGAACAGAAACAGGAGCAGGACAAATAAGAGATGGATATGACAGAGGAACTGAAAGACAGACTGCGGAAACTCAGGCACGTTGCCCTTGACATGGACGGAACCATTTACATGGGCAGGACTCTGTTTCCATTCACAATACCCTTCCTGGAAAAGCTGGACAGACTTGGAATTGAATATTCCTTCCTGACCAACAATCCGTCAAAGTCAATCAACGATTACATTGCCAAGCTCCACCGCATGGGCGTTCCCTGCAAGGACGAGCAGATGTACAGCACCACCACCGCCACCATTGAATATCTGAAGGTCAATTATCCGGATGCAAAACGCCTGTTCCTCCTGGGAACCCCTTCAATGATACAGCAGTTTGAAGATGCCGGATACATCAGCTGCGAGGATTCCGCCAACGATGTTCCAGACGTTGTGGTTGCCGCTTTTGACAAGACTCTCACCTACTCCCGCCTCTGCCGCTGCGCATGGTGGATTTCCCGCGGGCTTCCATATCTGGCCACCAATCCGGACTGGGTCTGCCCCACAGATGAACCTACAATCCTGGTTGATTGCGGTTCAATCTGCGCCTGCCTTGAAGGAGCTACGGGTCGCAAGCCGGACCTTGTGATAGGCAAGCCGAACAAGGAGTTCCTGCTGGGCATACTGAACCGCAGAGGTCTGAAACCGGAGGAGGCCGCAGTTGTTGGAGACAGAATTTATACAGATGTGCAGACCGCCCTCAATGCAGGTTCCTGCGGTGTGCTCGTGCTCTCAGGAGAAACAACTTTGGAAACTGCACTTGCAGCAAAGGAACCGCCTACCATCACCTGCAAGGACATTGAGGAATTCGGCAACTTACTGGAGGAGGCCAGATCATGAGCGGATATCTTTTACTGATTTATTTTCTCATTGCCATTGCACTTATCATTGTTGCAGGCGCCAGATGGAAAATTCATCCTTTCCTTGTACTTATTGGAGTTAGCATGCTGCTTGCCCTTGCCTGCGGCATTTCCCCTGAAAGACTTCCGGCCGTAATAGGAACCGGCTTCTCATCCATTTTCGCAAGCATAGGTCTTGTAATCATTTTTGGCACAGCGATAGGTATGATACTTGAGAAAAGCGGCGGCGCAGTCAAACTCGCCGACATTGTTCTCAAGGCCGTTGGCAGGAGACACCCCCAGCTGGCCATGCTTCTGCTCGGATGGATTCTTTCAATCCCGGTGTTCTGTGACAGCGGATTCGTTATTGTAAACCCTATCAGAAAGTGGATGGCTCGCAGAAGCGGTGTAAGTCCAGTAACGCTTGCCGTAGCGCTTGCGGGAGGACTTTATATAAGTCACGTTCTCATACCCCCCACACCGGGTCCCATTGCAGCTGCAGGAATGCTGGGGTTGGAAGACAATCTGCTTCTGGTCATAGGCCTTGGCGTTCTCTGCTCCATCTTCCCTCTTGCCGTCTGCTATTTCTGGGCAAACCACATCGGCCCCAAAATCGCTCTCGATGAAGAACAATCAAGCTCACGCAAAGTTCATGGCAAATCTTATAATTGCTATGATGAAAGTACGGATTCGAAACTTGCAGGAAGCCGCACTTTAAATGTTCAGGCCAATGGAACTGAGACCGAAAGCGCAAGCGAACTGTTCAGAAAATCCATCGCTGTGGAAAAACTTCCTGGAGGATGGATGAGCGCCCTGCCTCTGATAGTGCCGATTCTGCTTATGGGAGTCTCATCAGTGCTCTCAATGACTGGCTCAAAGGTCAGCTGGGCCATATTCCTTGGCAAACCGGTGATTGCGCTGATAATCGGCTTCCTGTGCGCGCTTCCTCTCATAAGGAGAAATATGATAAATGAAGTCATGGGACAGACGCTCACAACCGCCGGTCCTATTATCTTCATAACCGCCGCCGGAGGCATTCTGGGGCAGGTTATAATGGAAACAGGTTTTGTGGATTTCGTGAAGGAGAATGCAAGTTCGCTTTCTGGCATAGGCATATTCTTCCCTTTCCTGATTGCGGCAATACTAAAGACATCGCAGGGTTCTTCAACGGTTGCAATCACAACAACGGCCGGAATAATGGGGGCTTTCTCAAGCAGCGAATCGCTCATGAACGTTCTCGGACTATGTTCGCCACTTGCCGCAGGACTTACCGTAATGGCCATAGGCTCCGGTGCAATGATGGCTTCGCACGCAAACGACAGTTACTTCTGGGTGGTCACCAATTTCAGCGGAATGAAGCTGGAGCAGGGCTACAGGACACATACAATGATGACCATTCTCATTTCGATTGCCGCCATGCTTGAAATATGGCTGCTGTACTTGCTGCTCTGCTAAGTAGTCTTCACAAAAACCGGGAATCATGCTTTGCATTTGTGATACGTCAATAGAACCATACTGGAACCTTGCGGCGGAGGAATATCTGCTCAAGGAATTCAATGAACCCATATTCCGTCTCTGGAGAAACGACAACGCCATAATCGTTGGCTGCAACCAGAACACTCTGGCTGAGATTGATGCCGAATATGTAAATCAGCACAATATTAAGGTGGTCAGGCGCCTTACCGGCGGTGGCGCTGTGTTCCACGATCTTGGCAACCTCAACTATACCTTCATTGAACCACGTACCGCCGCCTCGAACAATCCTGTGGAAATGTTCCGCAAGTTCACAGCACCAATAATTGCTGCCTTGAACTCACTCGGGGTGAACGCAGCGCTTGTTGGCAGGAACGATCTGCTGATTGACGGCAGGAAGTTCTCCGGGAATGCCGTATGCATTTACAAGAAGCCCGATGGCAGCGAAAGAGTGCTTCAGCACGGAACGCTGCTGTTCAACAGCAATATGGCCGACATCAGCGGTGCGCTAAAGGCCCGTCCGGAAAAATTCATTGGAAAGAGCGTTACCAGCAACGCCCAGCGCGTGACCAACATCTCCTCACACCTGAACAACGGCTGGAGCGTTGAGGATTTCCGCAGTTTCCTTATGGATTACATTATTCGGGAATTCAATGAACGGGGGGCAAGTTCGTCATCCTGCAACGGTATTCAAGGACAAAAAGCAATCAATGACATTGTTATAAATGAGCCGGTGAAATGCGAAGTTTATGAATATAATGCAAAGGACATTGAGGCCATTGACAAACTCTGTGCTGAGAAATATTCCCAGCAGTGGTGGAATTACGGCAAATCCCCCAGATACAGTTTCAAGAACGTGCGTAAATTCCCGTTCGGACTCATTGAAATATATTTCAACGTCAAGGACGGCCGTATCTCCAACCTCAACATATTCGGTGATTATTTCTCAACGCAGCCAACCCAGACCGTAGTTGACGCTCTTGAAGGAACGATGCATACGCCGGGGGCTATCGAGGCTGCCTTGAACGCACTTCCACACCCGTTCGAGGAGTACTTCTCCCCTGCCGGCCAGGACTCCACCCAGCACCTGACCGCCGCTGACTTCGCCCGCCTGTTCTACTGATATTCTTTGTTTCGGGATTTTTGAGAAAATATATTTTGCATTCTGGAATTTTTCTTTACTTTTGTAAAAAAATTGGAGGATGAGGATTGTTGCACATAGAACCCTTAAAGAATTCTATGAACAGGAGGGACATGAAGATGCCAGGATTCCACTGGAACGATGGTACCATGAAGTGGCTGAAGTGCAATGGCACAATTTTGCTGAAATGAAACAATATTTCGGTTCTGTTGATTCTGTTGGAAACCAGCATTATGTTTTCAATATCAGCGGGAATAAATACCGTTTGGTGGTTGTTGTGAAATTTGTAATGGGATATGTCTTCATCAGATTTGTCGGGACTCACAAAGAATACGATAAAATTGATGCGGCGTCAATATAATGGCTTTTGTTATGAGAAAAATTACTGAAGAACAATATAGGTTCGCGCAATCAAGAGTTGAGGCACTGCTTCCGCTCGTTGATGACAATACACCGCTTTCAGATCCTAAAGCCGTGGAACTTGTCATGATGTCCGATATAGTAATCGATTATGAGCAGGAGCATTTCCCAATTGAGAAGCCAAGTGTAGCCGAGCTCATTTCAGACGGACTTAAAGATAGCAAAATCACGCAGAAGCAACTGGCAGAGGAGCTGGGAGTCAGCACCACACGCGTGAATGATTTCGTTTCAGGCAAATCAGAACCTAATTTAAGAATCGCAGGACACATCTGCCGTTTTCTCCACATAAGTCCCGCCGCCATGCTTATGATCTGATTCTGTAAGATTTCATTCTACAAACAGATACATATGTTGCAGGTTCAGGCTCACTTTTGAGAATTCCTTGATGAAATCGTTTCCTAATGACCCTCCACCGAATCCCCTACCATTATCGGACTCCGCAATTATTGGCTTGTTATATCTGAACATAGAAGCTATTTTCTGATTGCAGGCAATGCAGCGTCCATTGGCCTGCCTGCCATCAGGCAAATCAGATATGCTGCCACCGGGATTGCCACAAGTATAACCAGAGCGGAAATGATAATTCTTTTTTGACTGCGACCGAGTTTCATAGCAATTGATTCTTCTCATACAAAGATAACCAGTTTTTGAACTTAACCAATTATTCCAATCGCAAAGAATCATCATACTGCTTTGGCGGAATACTGTTTCAGACAGAAAATGAGCAAATCCTGTACGGATTGGGAAAAAACAGACGTTTCGTACAAGAAAAGGCGAAATTCTGTACGGAACCTGAAAAAAGCGTGACCATAAGGATGCTGAAAGTGGCTAATGGTCACGTTTTGGGCGAAAATGTGACCGAATGTAGCGGAAGACACTGGAATATGAAAAAGCTTTGCCCAGGAAAGGCAAAGTTTTTCAGATGAAGTGCCTTCCGCAACCAAGCAAATCGCCGGAAACAGGAAAAGGGTCGCATCAGCGGCCTAGCGGAAAATCACTAGATTTCGTCAACTCCCACCAGGCCTTCAAGAACGGCATATATTGCCATGCGGCCTATGGACTTTGTGCCAAGTTTGGCGCAGATGTTCGTACGATGGAAAATCACGGTTGCCTGAGAAATGCAGAGTTCACCGGCAATTTCCTTGTTCAATTTTCCTTTGACCATTCCCTTGAGGACATCCTGCTCGCGCTCCGAAAGCAACTTGCTTATGCGTACAGGAGCGGCGGAAGTCATGTTATGAAGGCTGTGACCGCTCTGGTGCATCATTATGAACGAACGGAAAAGTTCCTGCTCGCTGCAGGCAATGTTCAGGCAATGCCAGCCGGTCATGTCCGATAGAAGCCCTTCGCAAAGCACAAGACACTTCCGCCTGTCAGTGAAGAAATCCGGATTGTCACGCACAACACTCTCGGCCACAAAGAAATGAAGAACATTTTCATTACCATCAGCCTGGTAGGCACTCAAGGAAGGATAGCTTGCAACGCTGAACTGCCCGAAAAGTCTTTCAAAAGGTGCGAAGTCAGTTATCAGAGACCTCACCGCCGCGCAGCACAGGGCATTTGGATGTATTATGGCAATGATTGGTTCTGACATAATGTTGTTCGAGCACTTTCAGTACACAAAAATAGTGAATATATTTGATGCTTTTCAAAGAATTGTCCTATTGCATATCAATCCAATTGGAATTAACTTTGCCATGATGAGAGGATAAATGTTTTGAAAATTTAACACATCACAATATGAATATTAAATCAGTAGGCGTTCTCACCAGCGGAGGAGACGCACCTGGAATGAATGCGGCAATCAGAGCCGTTACAAGAAGTGCAATAGCGGAAGGCTGGAAAGTCTTTGGAATTTATCGCGGTTGGGAAGGGCTTATCAATGACCACGTTGAGGAGTTCTCCACGGAAAGCGTTTCCAATATCATCCAGCGCGGAGGCACAATACTCAAGAGCGCCCGCAGCGATATGTTCCGCACTCCGGAAGGCCGCACAATTGCATACGAAACACTGAAAAGGCACGGCATTGACGCTCTGGTTGTTATAGGTGGCAACGGCTCACTTGCCGGCGCTCAGGAACTTGCCAAGGAACACGATGTTCCTGTAATAGGTCTGCCCGGAACGATTGACAATGATCTTTATGGCACTGACCACACAATAGGTTACGATACGGCCCTGAACACCATAGTTGAGTGCGTTGACAAGATAAGGGACACCGCCAACGCCCACGACAGAATCTTCTTTGTTGAAGTCATGGGCCGTGACGCAGGATTCCTTGCACAGAACAGTGCCATTGCAGCAGGTGCGGAGGCAGCCATCATTCCAGAAGATGCAACGGAGATTGACCAGCTGGCAACCTTCATTGAGCGTGGTATTAGAAAATCAAAGGGCAGTTCGATAGTTCTTGTTTCAGAAAAGGACGGATGCGCAATGAAATATGCGGAAAGGGTCAAGAACGAGTACCCTCAGTTTGATGTACGCGTATCCATACTCGGCCATCTCCAGCGCGGAGGCAAACCAAGCGCCTACGACCGCATTCTGGCCAGCCGTATGGGCTACGCAGCCATTGACGCTCTCAAGGAAGGCCAGAGGAACATTATGATTGGCATATACCAGGACATTCTCCTGAACATCCCTATTGCCAAGGCCATTAAGATAAACAAGCCTATTGACCAGGAACTCATTGACGTACTGAACGTTCTTTCCATTTGATATAGTTTGAACTGTGACTCCTCAAATCCAGCCGATTCCCGAAATTTCATTAATTCGCACTATGAAACGAATTCTTTATCTTTTTACAGCCATATTATTCACGCTTGGAGCAAATGCACAGGATGCATCACAGAAAGCCAGGGAGCTTCTGCGCCAGGACCCTACCAGAGCCGCCAACCTTCACCACACATACGAAATACCTGAAATAGTTGACACGCCTGCTCCGGAAGGATATGTTCCTTTCTACATAAGCCACTACGGCCGCCACGGCAGCAGATACCATACCTCGGAAAGCAAGATTACCGAAATCTCAGTTTACCTCGACACCCTGCTTACTGAAGGCCTGCTTACGGATGAAGGCAAGGCTGTTTATAATACACTGTCGATAGTGAAGGAAGAGCATGAGGACCTCGGAGGTATTCTCACCCAGAAAGGCAGCCTTGACCATCAGGGCATTTCACAGAGAATGTTCGAGCGCTTCAATCCGGTATTCAATCAGAAGGAACGCAGGGATATTCTCTGCGTTTCAACCGAAATCCAAAGGTGCATACAGAGTATGGCAAATTTCGCAATGCAGCTCAAGGGCAACAACCCGCAGCTGAACATCTCACTGTACACCGGCCCGCGTTTCAAGAAATACCTGCTTGCGGATGTGCCATACCAGAAGACCAATGTCCGCAGGGCCCAAGTACGTGATTCCATACTGAGGGCAAGCCTGAACACGGAACGCATAATGAAGGCCTGGTTCACAAATCCGGAGGAAGCGCAGAAACATTTCGGCAAGAATGATTCTGCCAAATTCATATACAAGGTATTCCAGGCCGGCATAATAGCCCAGAATCTGGACATTGAGAATCCGTACATTTACAAGTACTTCACGGAGGACGAGATATATGCAATGTGGCGCACAGACAACGCCGAGAAATATGGAATAATGTGTGCTTCCATTGAGAATGAAAGAATCAGCGATGAAGTTGGCCGTAATATCCTCAAGGACTTTGTTTCCAAGGCCGACGAAGCACTTGCAAGCGGGAGCACAAAAGCCGCTGACCTGCGTTTCGGACACGATTCAGGACTTCTTCCTCTCATCAGCTTCATTCAGATTGAGGGCCAGAACAGAATCATGCACATGGCCGATGCCGAAGCCAACGGCTGGTACGGTTTTGTTGCAATGCCAATGGCCTCCAACCTGCAGCTTGTATTCTACAAGAAAGTTTCCGATGGATGCACCGGCTGCAACAGTGACAATGATATTCTCGTAAAGATTCTCTTCAATGAAAAGGAAACCATCATTCCTGCCCTGCCAGCATTCCAAGGGCCTTACTACAGTTGGAGCGAACTCAGGGAGTATTTTGTAAAACTTTGAATCCCTAATATTTAAGTTATATGAAATCTTTCAGAAAACTAGCATTTCTGCTTTTAACATTTGCTTTTATGGCTTCACCTGAAATTATCCGCGCACAGGACATTACTCTTCCTGCCCACGAAACAAACAGCGCAAAAATGTCCGTTTCCCAGGCATTGGCCACCAGACATTCAGTCAGGGAATATTCATCAAAGGAGCTCTCCGTCCAGGAGTTGAGCAACGTCTGCTGGGCCGCTGTTGGAATGAGCCGTGATGACAATCACCGTACTGCTCCAACTGCAATGAATAGACAGGAAATCAGGCTTTTTGTATTCGACAAAACTGCCGTGTACGAGTACATGGCAAAAAGCAACGTTCTGAGACAAGTGGTTAAAGGTGATCACAGAGACTTGCTGGCAGGAGGAAAGTTCCCTCAGAAATTCGTCATGGACGCTCCCGTTACATTGCTTATGGTCATTGATTTTGACCTGTTCAAATCCCAGGATGAGCACGCAAGGCAGATGACCTGTGTTGATGCCGGAATAGTTTCCGAGAACATCAACCTATACTGCCAGGCCGCAGGACTTGTTACCGTTCCAAGAGCTCAGATGGACAAGGAAGGCATTTCCAAACTCCTCGACCTCACTGCAAACCAGCTGCCAATATTGAACAATCCTGTAGGATATCCGAAGAACAAATAGTTCAGGCTTTCATAACCATTCCTATCTTCTTTGCCATCTGAACAGGATGGCATTTTTTCTCCTGCCACACAGCGAATCCCGAACGCTGTATAGTGTAAAATCTCTTTACAGTATGTGTAAAGAAACTTTACACTTTTTCTATGTCAAGGAATTGGGAATATACTGATTATTAGCAAAATATGGCTGTTGGCACGCCAAATGCTATACATTAAAAGTATAGGTTAGTGAATAACAGCTATGAGAATGATCCATATTAAAGCTATTCTTATTCTGGCGTTTTCGACATCGCTTTCAATTGAAGGCATGGCACAAGATGAAGGCACAGAAAAAAGGATGTCTCTTCACGACTGTATGGAGTATGCGGTAAGCAACTCCACGAAAATGAGGATACAGGCGGCGGACCGCAGCGATGAACAGTGGCAGAGAAGACAGGCTATCATGCGCGTCTTCACGCCGAGTGTTGATGCACAGACCTATGCTGACAACCAGTACGGAAGAAATCTGGATCCTGAAACCAATACTTATAACAAGGTGACAACCTTCCACAATGGATACAGTGTAAGTGCAGGTATTACACTCTTTGATGGCTTTCAGTCGGTTAACAATATGAAAATGGCATCAACAGCTGCCAAGATAGGACTTAGCAAGGAACAACGGACACGTGACGAAATCTGTCTTGCAACAATGGAGGCATATTACAATGTAATCTATTATACGGAGCTTGAATCTGTACTGAACGGACAGGTGGCTACGGCGCAGACAGCAAGGGACAAGGCTGTCCGTCAGGAGGAACTTGGACAGAAGGGACATGCAGATGTGCTGCAGATGGAATCTGAACTTGCTCAGAAACAATACCAGCTTATTACAGTCAGGAATCAGAAGAATGATGCAATGATTACTTTAAAGGATGTAATGTTCTGGCCTGCTGAGGATGAACTTATTATTGACATTGATGTTTCAGAACCTATATTGACTCTTGCCCAGGTTTCAGAGCTGTCTTCTTCTGCTAAAGCCGTTCTTCCGGATGCAAAGATAGCCCTATTGAACGTAAAGCAGGCAGCGTTGGGCCTGAAATCTGCCCGTGGAGCATATTCTCCAACTTTAGGGCTGCATGGCGGATGGTCTACCACATATTACACCTATCCAGGCAGAGCAGGCTACACACCGAGGTCCTTCGGGGACCAGTTCAAGAACAATGGAGGTGAATACATACAGCTTTCACTGAGTATCCCGATCTTCGACCAGTTCAGACGCCGTACGACTCTTAATATGAAGAAGAATGCACTTGTTCGTGCTGAAGCGGAGCTGGAACAGAAGATGCGTGACATAGAGAACGAAGTGGTCCGCGCCATAAGTGACCGTGAAGGAGCTCAGGCTTCATTTCATCAGGCAGCCCGCCTTGCCGATGTGCAGCAGGAGGCATATCAGCTGAGCACGAAGCAGTTCGAGACAGGGCTGATCTCGGCAATCGAGTATCAGACCGCTTCGCAGACATACCTGAATGCAATGGCCGAGAGGATGAACTCTCTGCTTCAGCTCAAGATCAAGGACGCAGTGGTGCGTTACTATAATGGAGAACCTTATATCAATCAGTAAACAATTCCGACAATGGACAAGATAATTGAAAGACCTACCGGCTGGAGAGCCGCATTTACAAGGAAGGCACTCCCGTGGTGGATGGGCGCTGCGCTTGCGTGCCTTGTGCTCTTCCTCCTGATAAAGCCTAACCACAGCACTCTGCGCGTGAGTGGCGACACCATTTCGGTGAGCGAGGTGAAGGCCGGAGAGTTCAACGACTACATCCGCCTGAGCGGTACGGTGCAGCCGCTGGTGACCATTCAGATAAGCCCTATCGAGGGTGGCATTGTGGATGCCATTCTCATCGAAGAGGGC
>NZ_JBAELF010000129.1:0-3698 GCF_056211015.1 Candidatus Egerieousia sp. | reverse complement strand
TTCAAATATGATCAGATAAGGCAGGGCAAGAGGCAGGTTGGTTCAACTTTCAAGCCTTTCCTGTACACACTGGCCATGCAGGAGGGATTCACCCCTTGTGACCAGGTGGTGAACATTCCTCAGTCATTCATAATAGGTGAGGACGTATGGACACCAAAGAGTACCGACAAACCTGAATGGATAGGAAAAACTGTTACGCTCAAGTGGGGCCTCACAAAGAGTTCGAACAACATATCAGCGTACCTGATGAAGCAGTTCGGTCCTCAGGCTCTGGTGAACATGGCGCACAATATGGGAGTGAAGACCTGGCTGGATCCTGTGCCATCGCTGTGTGTGGGCTCCGCAGATGTGCCTGTGTATGAAATGGTGAGCGCTTTCAATACCTTCCCAAGCAAGGGAGTTTTCGTGGAGCCTCTGGCTGTCTTGAGAATAGAGGACAAGAACGGCAACGTGCTTGCAACCTTCACTCCAAAGAAGCGCGAGGCAATAAGCGAGAAGGCTGCGTTCCTTATGGTTAACCTTATGGAGGGCGTTGTGAATTCCGGAACCGCTTACAGAATCAGAGCATTGTATGTTCCACAGGGCGCAGTTGCCGGAAAGACAGGAACAACCAATGACCAGAGCGACGGCTGGTTCATAGGCTATACGCCGCATCTTACAGCCGGCGTTTGGGTTGGCGCCGAAGACAGGCAGGTTCACTTTACAAGCCTTGCTCTTGGCGGCGGTTCCAACATGGCTCTCCCTATCTGGGGAATATTCATGAAGAAGGTGTTTGACAATGGAACTTTGGGCGTTACAAAGAACGATGTGTTCGCGGCTCCTCAGGGTTTTGAACTTGATCTGAACTGCAGCGGAGGAGATGAGGACATGAAACAGAAGTCAACGGACGATCTGTTCATGGATTTCTAGGAAACGGAGATTGAAATTTTGTATATGAAGAATATTGCTGTAATAGTTGGCGGAGATTCAAGCGAGTGGAAGGTGTCACTTGCCAGCGGAAAAAACGTGGCATCCGCTCTGGACCGCTCATTGTTCAATGTGTCTATAGTTTTTCTCAGGGGCTCGTCCTGGAAGCTTATAAACGAAAGTGTTCTGGGCAGCCTGCTTGAAAGCAATGATGTGCCAGAGCTTGAACTGCCCGGAAACGAGGTTGACAAAAGTGATTTTTCTGCCGGCGGTGTGAAGTTCGATTATGCCATGATCATGATTCACGGTGAACCTGGCGAAACGGGTCAGCTTCAGGGCTATCTTGAAATGATGGGCGTGCCGTTCAATACTTCATCATCATACGTTTGTGCGGTTTCCTTTGACAAGCAGTCCTGCAAGCGTTTCCTTGATTTTGCAGGTGTGAATTTGGCCAGGGACCTTTACCTCAGGCGCGAGCATACATACGATGTAAAGGAAATAGTAACCACCCTGGGCCTGCCTCTGTTCGTTAAACCTACAATCGGCGGCAGCAGTTTCGGAATCTCAAAGGTTGAGAGGGAGGAGGAACTTGTTCCTGCAATCAACAAGGCTTTCGAGGAATGTCCGGCTCTTCTTATTGAAGAATGCATAAGCGGCCGCGAACTTACCGTTGGCGTTTATAGGAAGGACGGCAACGTTTGCACTCTTCCTGTAACCGAGATAGTCACCACCCGCGGCTGGTTCGACTATGAAGCCAAGTACAAGGGCCAGAGCAGTGAAATCTGTCCGGCACATATAAACCAGAAGACAACCAGCACCGTAAAGGACCTTTCGGAACAGATATACACTTATATGGGCTGCAACGGCCTTGTGCGTATGGATTATATCCTACGTGGCGATAGTATATTCTTCCTTGAAATCAACTCCACCCCGGGTATGACTCCTATGAGTCTGGTGCCTAAGCAGATAGAGGCCGCAGGCCTTACTCTGCAGCAGTTCCTGACCACCCTCATCTCACAGAGCTTGCAGCTGTAGTGAAATATTCAATGGACGGCATGCACAAACTTACATACGGCATGTTCATAAGGAATGCCAGAAAATTGTTGCTGGCAAGGGTCCCTTTTTACAGCCCGGAGGAATGCGCCGCGCTTGCAAAGCGTATGGTTCTGGCTGTCTGTGCCTGTTTCAGGCAATCCCTGCAATCTGCGCTCCCTGCCAATGATGTGCAGCTGGTGCTTGCAGAGAATGAAGAGGTACCATCGCCGGTGGAAAATGAATGTGAGAAGGCTCTGGAAAGGCTTTGCAAGGGGGAGCCTCTGGAATATGTTCTGGGGCATGCGGAGTTCTGCGGATATGAGTTCAGGGTCAATGCCTCAACGCTCATCCCAAGGCCTGAGACCGAGGAATTGGTATCAATAGTCGGGGAGCATTTGAGAACCGTTTCAATTGAAGGGAAGGCCCCTGTGGTACTTGATGTATGCACTGGAAGCGGTTGCATAGTCTGGTCATTGCTGCTTGATTATATCAATGGCATATATGATGCGGCGAGTATTGAACATATTTGCGGGCAACGTATTCTGGAAAAACAGCCCGGGTCAAAAAACAGCAGAAGTTTGAACGTGCACTTTTATGGCTGTGACATATCTGAGGGGGCGCTGGAAGTGGCTGCATCACAGTTCAAGGCAGAGCCGGTAAAAGGCGGTTGCAAGCTTCAGTCAGAAAGAGGTTTGGGTGCAGGCAGGAAACATTCAACAAACGCATGGCCTGAATTCTTCAAATGTGATGTGCTGGTGGAAAATGCCTGGCAGATAATGCTTCAGGCAATGGGTGGAGCATGCCCTGACATAATAGTCTGCAATCCACCGTATGTGTGCGAGAAGGAGCGCGCCCGAATGCGCAGCAATGTACTTGACTGGGAACCATCATCGGCACTTTTCGTACCGGATGACAATCCATTGATTTTCTACGAAGCGGTAGCAGACATAGCACTGAAACTTGCGCAGGCTTGTGACAGAACGAAACCTGCCCTTTTCTTTGAAATCAATGAAAGCCTCGGTTCCCGTACCATAGAAATGCTCAAATCCAAAGGCTTCACCAATGCCCGCTGCCTCAAGGACCTCTTCGGCAAGGACCGCTTTGTAGAAATGGTACGCAAATAACACTCAACATATGTTGTTACCACAGTATAGAGATAGTAGATATGCGGCTTGATGGGTGAATTCAAGCCGTATGAATTTCAGGAGACATTTCGGTTATTTTTGGCGGAAGCACCATCGGCACACCGGTTCCGCTTGCCGGGAGGCTCATCGGCTTTCTTCTCAAGGCTCTGCATCATCTTGCGGTTGCGGTAGTACTCATTGTACTCTTCCGTGCCATCAGCGGATATCTTTCCGATGCACTTTCTCTCGTGCGTCGGACGCTTCTTTTCCTTGTCCCAATAAGGACGGTCCTCGTAGAGATAGACCACTCCGGTCTTGTGATTCTTGATTTTTACCACTCTTGTCGCAGCCATAATCAAGGTTGTTAAAACATAGGTACAGATATATCTATTCTATTCCGAAAAAACAAGCCCCGAAGCAAACAAAATCTCACTTCAGGGCCAATAATTTGGGGATTCCTTAAACCACGCTACAAACAGGCGGGAATTTCAGTATTAATAGGGCTACGTCCACGGGAGACGCTTGATAATTATCGTAACTTATTTTTTTAGGAAGAAGTCATAATATGTCGGCAGCAGCAGTTCCGTCTCTCCGGCAAGAGGATTCTTCTCAACGCAAATCCGCGAATCGTGG
>NZ_JBAELF010000128.1:0-4284 GCF_056211015.1 Candidatus Egerieousia sp. | reverse complement strand
CTTTATAGTCGAACGCAACTGTAGGCGCATTGCAACCGACACTCTCAGATGAAGGGGTATAAAGCCCTGAATGCTTTACCCAATAATAAGGTATGCGACCCTCCGTGCGCGGCAGGGCTTAGTACAACAGTACTCCAAATTGCGCTTCACGCAACACGAAGTCCTATAGCGTTAACATGGTCTTGGCATGCAGATACTGATACTGATACTGATACTGATACTGATACAAGCAGCTTATACCATGACTTGTACTTCGACAGAGAAGAACTTGATTACGTTGATTAAGCCTTAACCAGTTCTTCGACTAAACAGAACAGGATTCATAATCACTAAGCCAAAACCGGAATGCAACGAGCAGAGCATGACTCACTATTATTAAGACTAATCCGGAATCTGGCTGGGCATAGATCGATACACGTTGAATAAACCTTAAACCGAAATTCGCCTGGAACGCAAGAATGCTCTACACCACACTCTGGCAATGGTCAATGTTCCAGGTGAGGCAATTTTGCCCCGCCTGGAACATAAGTTGGCCCTGCAGGTGCTTCTGTGGCCTATCGCTGTTCCAGGTGATTTTCGGTTTGGAGATAAAGATTGTTACTGATTAAGGTATTTTGGAATGATTTGCGACAGATGCCTAATGAATCAATAGCTGCATAAAAAAATCATCAAATCATATCCTTGACTTCCGAATGTATCAGACCGCAAAGTCTGGCAATCTGCTTGGCAGAACTGTTGAAACGTGATTTCAGCGCCTTTGCCAATTGGAGTCTTTCAGCAGTGTTCAAATTTCTGATATCCTTCTTATTGAACATTTGTATGCACATCTCGCTTTTGTGCTGCCTCATTTCCTGAATTGGAATTGAAAGATGAGAAACTATGCCCTCCTTTGACTCAACGTCCGATTCCTTGGAGACACACATGAAATAATTGAAACTTTTGTGAGTTCTGAACAGTTGTTCAACAATCTCGAATGCGACATACTCTCCAGGGAAAACAAGTTCTCCTATCATTATCGGTTTGTAGTCACTTCTTTGATGTGTTCTTAATGCTGCTTTCTGTAAACGTATTCCAAGGCCTTCATCATTGTTATGGCCGATAGTACGGTCCATCCATCGAGGTGCAGTCCAGAAGTTACCATTGCGGAAAATGAGAGCTGCACTTGACCAAGGATAATCGTATGCATTGAAACGGATTCCACCTACCGGAGCATTCTTCAACACGTAGCAGATTGCCGTCTTCATGTATCGCGCGGTGTTTATTGGTTGGTGACTGATTTCAATATCTGCCAGTTTGTTCTTTTCTTTATGAATATTTGAGATATGCATGGAGGTTCTTCTGATGTATTCGTGCATGAACCGGTTACATTCATCAAACTGCCCATGCAGAATGAAATGCACGTGCGTGTCCATCAAGGCAAATGCAAGGATTGTAACATCGTAATTCTGAATTACGTTGTAAATCCGGTTCATACCATTGCGGAAATCCTCTTCGCTGTAGAAAATGGCATCTATTTCATTGCCATTGGTGTAGAAATGCCAGCAGTTCCTGACTTCAATTTCCTGACCTTTTATGAAGCTTATATTCAAGCCTAGATCCGATGCCAGCTGACGCATCTTTTTGTCACTTATTCTCATTCACCTAACCCGCCGCCTCAAGTGGCCGACTCGACTGCTAAATTAATGTGAATTCCGTGAAAGAACAAATGCCATTGACAGTATTCGTAAAAGAAGTATATAGAAAATGAGCAATTGATTGCTATTCAGTAAATTGTGTTGTCCATTGCTTTATTCACATGACTTATTCTTCCCCGGAATTCCCCCGAGTAGAGCATGACTCACTATTATTAAGCCTAAACTGGAATTCGCCCGAGCAGAGCTAGATACACGTTGAATAAACCTTAAACCGAAATTCACCTGGAACGTAAGTATGCTCTACACCACACTCTGGCGATGGTCAGTGTTCCAGGTGAGGCCATTTTGCCCCGCCTGGAACATAAGTTGGCCCTGCAGGTACTTCTGATGGCTATCGCTGTGCCAGGTGATTTTTGACGTAGGAAAAATGTATGCAGAATTTCAGAAGTGCCTGGCAGCCCTCGAGCAAATCGTTGTAGGTTGTTTCGAAGTCGCCGGTGTACCAGGGGTCGGCCACGCTGCGGTTTGAGCCGGCAAAGGACATCAGAAGCCGGATCTTCCGTTCCGGGTCATCAGGAATGATTCTGCTTAACCATCGCAGGTTGAGAGTATCCATACAAATAATCATATCATACCGGCGATAGTCTTCAAAACTAATCTGCCTTGCAGTCTTGCAGGCGTCAAATGGAATGCCGTGATTTCTGAGACAGCGTCTGGCTGGAGGGTAGATGGGATTGCCTGTCTCCTCGGTGGATGTTGCTGCGCTTTCAACGTAGAAAGCACCTTCCAGACCATTTTCCCTGGCAATAGCCTTGAAAATGAATTCGGCCATAGGTGAGCGGCAGATGTTGCCGTGGCAGACAAAGAGGATTCTGGTCATAGCATCCGGAGCAGTTTTTGCAACTAGAACGTAAGATAAGAGATCTTCCTAGAATAGTGCCCAGGCACGAACCGGAAGACCATTGGCTCCCTTGAAATGAGGCCAGCTCAGGAATATCAGAGCACCTGCAGCAGGAACCTTGTCAAGCTTGCACATAAGCTCAACCTGAAAATGTCCGTTGGCAAGAACATATCGCTCGCAGGCAAGGTCGCCGGCCTTTGCGGCTTCAGCTGAAGCGTCAGTGTCAAGTGCCTCGTGTCCATTTGCCGCAGCACCACGAATCTCATAGATATATTTCAGCGCAGGAAGTGACCAGCCAGGGAAATGCTCACCGCCATTGTCATCTGTACCTGAGAGAGCCGCCATATCGGGCCAATTGTGGCTCCAGTCTGTCCTCAAGGCAACAAAAGCTCCTTGTGGAACAGGACCATTAACAGCTTCCCACTCCTTGATATCCTCAACTGTTACAGCATATTCGCAGTTCTGTGAAACCTTGGCACTTATATCAATCACGCAGAGTGGAAGCATCATGCATTCAGGACCGAAAGATTCAGCAAAATCACCGCCCTTGTGGAAATGTGCGGGAAAATCAATGTGAGTTCCGAACTGCCCCGGAAAACGGAAGGACTGTATGCGGCATTCAAGCATAGGATTGCCCCAGTCGAATATTACTTTGCCAAGTTCAACGCTTCCTTCAGGCATTCCTGCCCAATACGGACTGTTGTTGTCAAGAGGGTGGGTGAGATCCACCTTGTTCATTTTCTGAGCATCCTGCCAGAATTTCCAGAGTTCGGTTTCCATAAACAATAAAATTATATATGCGAATTTAGAAGTTCTTTTTCAAAATCTGAAATTTCAGGATAAACTACCTTGTCAAATCAAGCAGGCCGTTGATAACGGTGAGAGGGTGGGCGGGGTTTCCTGGAATGTATAGGTCAACCTGATGCTTGTTCAGGAATGATCTGTCAAGTTCCGCAGAGTCTGCAAACATACCTCCGCTGATTGCATCCGTGCCATCAAGAACCACGATCCTTGGTTCAGGGCAGGCTTCGTACGTAAGTTCCAGAGCCTTGGCCATATTGGCTGAAACAGGGCCTGTAACCAGCACACCGTCAGCGTGTCTTGGCGAAGCAACAAAATCAATTCCGAAACGTCCCATATCAAACTGAACGTTGCCAGTTGCGTTGAGTTCAGCTTCACAGCTGCCATCACCTCCGGCCGATACCTGCCTGAGCTTGAGCGAGTTGCGGAATATCCTGCGAATCTCAGGACGGATGGCGTCCTTGTCAACTTCTATAGGCTTGTCCTCACCTTCGCGTACAATCAGCCTTTCTCGCACATTGGTGGCCAGATGGGTGTCATCGGTGAAATGAACCTTGCCGGGGAAGCATCTTTCGCACTCGCCGCAGAAAAGGCATTTTCCAAGGTCTATGCTCACCGGCGCTGTACCAATGGCACCGCTCGGGCAAACATTGGCAAGGGCCTTCTCATCAACCTTTTCCGATGATATCACCGGTCTTCCGCGGAATACACCAGGCACCTTTGATGTGCGTACATTCGGTATGAACTGTTTACCCTGATGGAGAAATATCTTGAGAGTATTTAACATGGCTGTTTCTATTAAAGGTCGTGTCCGCAGTAGGACAGGTTAAAACTTTTAATGATTACTTAATGTTGTACCTAAATTCGTTTTTGTAGGCCACGCCAGCCAGCAGCATCCTGTCAAAGAGCCCGTCACCGAAGTATCGGCGGTTGAACTTGTAGCAGAAC
>NZ_JBAELF010000127.1:0-1904 GCF_056211015.1 Candidatus Egerieousia sp. | reverse complement strand
GATGGAACAATATACAGAGGAAAATAATTGCGGTCAAGGCGGAACGCAGAATGATTTATGAGAAATATGTCAATTGAAGAAAGTCGGAGGCCAAGCGGTCTTAGGAAGACAACACATCACATCAACTCCTTGGCTCACAGAACGACATGGCTACGATCCGACTTGATGGAACAATATACAGAGGAAAATAATTGCGGTCAAGGCGGAACGCAGAATGATTTATGAGAAATATGTCAATTGAAGAAACCATCTGTGCTAATGCTACAACTTCAGGAGGAGCAATTGCCGTAATACGTGTCAGTGGAGCGGATGCTATTGACACTGTTTCCAGGATTTTTGTGCCTGCATCAAAGGAAAGCGCTCCCCTATCCTCTGCCAATGGATACACAATGCATTACGGTTCAATTGGTACTCAGACAGAAACCATTGATGAAGTTCTGGTGTCAGTTTTCAGGGCTCCTCATTCATATACGGGCGAAAACAGCGTGGAAATCTCCTGTCACGGCTCCAACTACATAGTTCAGAGGATACTATCGCTCCTGGTAGAGAATGGCTGCAGGATGGCGCAACCTGGTGAATTCACACAAAGAGCCTTCATAAACGGGAAAATGGATCTTTCTCAGGCTGAGGCTGTTGCAGATTTGATTGCTTCACAGACAGAGGCCGCGCACAGAATAGCGCTTAAGCAACTAAAAGGAGGTTTCAGTCAGGAATTGGCATTGATGCGTCAGGAATTGCTTCATATAGTATCGCTGATGGAACTTGAACTGGATTTCAGCGAGGAGGAAGTAGAATTTGCGGACCGCAGCGAACTGCGACAGCTGCTGGACAAAGTTACGCAGCACATTGATAAGCTTATTTCCAGTTTCAATTTAGGTAACGCCATCAAAAACGGTGTGCCAGTGGCAATTGTAGGAGCAACAAATGCAGGAAAGAGCACTTTGCTGAACACAATAATCGGTGAAAACAGAGCTATTGTTTCAGATATTGCAGGCACCACACGCGATACCATTGAAGAGAATTTCAACATTGGCGGCGTGCTGTTCCGATTTATTGATACTGCCGGACTGCGCCAGAGCAACGATACCATTGAGAAGATAGGCATTGAACGAGCATACGAGAAACTTGCAGAAGCTACACTGGTTCTTGCTGTAATGGATCTCAGCTCCCCTGTTGACATTATCTTAAGCAGCGCTGAAGATATCCTGAGCAAAGTAAATGCAAATCAGAAGCTTATATTTCTGCTCAACAAAGCAGACAAGGCTGAGGATGAATATATTAATCAAGTGGAAAAACGTTTGGTAGAACTGGCACAAACACTGGATTGCAATGCTGAATCGCTGAAGAAAACTGATAATATATCCCATGAAGCAGGCTCAAAATTAACAGAGAAAAATTTCAAATGCTTCAGAATATCGGCCAAAAACAAAACAGGCATACAGGAATTCATAAACCACGTTTCTGAAACGTTTCAAACGCTCAACGCATCGTCCGAGACCACACTCGTTTCAAACGTACGCCACCTCGAAGCACTCAAATCCGCCATCACCGCACTTTACCGTGTCCGCGAATCTCTTGACAGCTCCACCCCTACCGACCTCATTTCCCAGGACATACGCGAAGCCCTTTACCACCTCGGCTCCATAGTAGGTGAAATCTCCACCGACGAAATCCTCGGGAACATCTTCAGCCACTTCTGCATCGGGAAATGAACTTGCTGACTACCAATATATTACAAAAGTAAATAGCGGAGGGTTATTGTATGCAGGCTGGCCACAAAATTCGTATATTCGCAAATGAGAATACCGGCGGACCGGCATAAAAAGAAAAAACCCGGATTCATCACCAGCACTTACGTCTGGGAGAGGAACGACCGGGACTGCATTGCAAATATATGAAGAATT
>NZ_JBAELF010000126.1:0-2288 GCF_056211015.1 Candidatus Egerieousia sp. | reverse complement strand
AATTTCAGGATAACCCTGATAGACAAATACATAATCAAGAAGTTCCTGAGCACTTTCTTTGTTGCTCTGCTTCTGATAATAGGTATTGTCATAATCTTTGATATAAGTGAGAAGATAGACCATTTCGTTGACAGCAATGCTCCGCTGGCCCTGGTAATCAATTACTATTGCAATTTCGTGCCGTATTTCTCGAACATGTTCAGCTCTCTGTTCGTGTTCATCACCGTGATTTTCTTCACCTCCAAGCTTGCCGGAAACAGTGAGATAGTGGCCATTCTGGCAGGAGGCATTTCGTTTAAGAGACTTATGTATCCGTATTTCATATCGGCGGCAATCATTGCAGTGTTCTCGCTTACGCTCAACCTGTGGGTAATTCCGCCTGCAAACAAGAGCCGTCTGGCGTTCGAGAAGAAATACGTCAAGGACAAATATTCCGAATTCGGCAGGAACATGCACTATCAGATAAAACCCGGTGTGTTCATGTATGCCGAATCGTTCAGCCCTACATACAATACGGCTTATAATTTCACGCTTGAAACAATTCAGGACAACAGGATAGTTTCCAAACTTTCTGCCGACCAGGCGCAGTGGGACTCCCTCAAGCAGTGCTGGAATCTCAAGCAATACAGTCTGAGAACCTTTGTAGGTGACTGGCAGAAAGTTGATGTGGGTGAGACCATGGATACAAGCATCGTCATTACGGTTGAGGATTTCTACAGGAGGCAGAACATAGTGGAGCAGTTGAATTTCCGCGAATTGAATGAGCTGATAGACATGCAGGAACTAAGGGGGGACCAGATGGTCAAGTATGCGCTAATAGAAAAGCACATGCGTTTTGCAATGCCTTTCTCGGCGTTCATCCTCACCTTGATAGGAGTTTCGCTCTCATCAAAGAAAAGGCGGGGAGGAATAGGACTCAACATTGGAATAGGAATAGCCCTGAGCTTTTCGTACATACTCTTCCTGCGTTTCAGCCAGATGTTCGTGCATACGGGCGCATTGCCGCCCGGGATAGCTCTATGGCTGCCTAACATAATCTATGCTGCAATTGCGGCCTTCCTATACAAGATTGCACCGAAATAATGATAAACCTATATAAACCTATGAAAAAACTACTAATTGGAGTATTGATGCTGCTGTTTGCCGTGTGTGCCTACGCACAGCAGGACAGCGTTCAAACCGCACAGGACAGTTCGGCCGTAGCTGCGGCGCAGAACATAACGGTAATAAACGAAACCGAAAACAGAGTTGCCATTGAGGAAGCTCCGGAACTTGCAGCCCCCGGGAACCCTTATAAGGACATAATATTGAAAAAAGCCTTTGCTTTTGATATATGGTCGATTCTTCGCGGATTGCTGGGCATTCTGGTTGTGGTGGCCATTGCATGGCTGTTCAGCATGGACCGCAAGCATATAGACTGGGGTACGGTTGCAAAGGCACTTGGACTGCAGTTCATAATTGCCGTAAGCGTTCTCATGTTCCCTGCAGTTCAGAGCTTCTTTGAGATATGCGGGAAATGCTTTGTGGCAGTGCTTGACTGGACAAAGTTAGGCACGAACTTCCTGCTTGGCCCGCTTACCGATACCACCAGGTTCGGATACGTATTCGCATTCAACATACTTCCTACAATCATCTTCTTCTCCGCTCTCACCAGCCTGTTCTTCTACCTTGGAATACTGCAGAAGGTTGTGTACGGACTTGGATGGTGCCTGTCAAAGGTCATCAAACTTTCAGGTGCGGAGTCACTTTCCTGCGTAGGCAACATTTTCCTTGGTCAGACCGAGGCACCGCTGATGGTGAAGGAGTTCATTCCTTCAATGACAAAGTCCGAGGTCATGCTCATTATGACTTCCGGAATGGCAACGATGAGCGGCGGAGTTCTTGCAGCATACATAGGAATGCTTGGCGGTGGAGATCCTGTAATGGAGATAGAGTTTGCAAAGCATCTTCTCAGCGCATCGGTGATGGCTGCACCGGGTGCGATTGCAATGGCAAAGATAGTATTGCCACAAACGGAGCCTATTGACAACGCTCTCAAGGTATCAAAGGAAAAACTTGGCAGGAACGTTCTGGATTCCATCTCGAACGGAGCCACAGACGGATTCAAACTTGCCGCCAACGTTGCTGCAATGCTGCTCGTGTTCTATGCGCTCATAGCAGGATTCAACTACATTTTCGGACTGGTTGGCAACTGGACAGGCCTCAACTCTCTCATTGCAAGTGCAACTGACGGAAGGTTCACAGGCATTTCATTGCAGTTCATCCTGGCATACGTGTTCTATCCTGTA
>NZ_JBAELF010000125.1:0-20067 GCF_056211015.1 Candidatus Egerieousia sp. | reverse complement strand
TAAAATTGCTAAGATGTCAACCTCGCACTTGCAGCCTTGTGAGTGCTCTCTCTTTTTGTGCCATTGGCTCAAAATGTATTAAAAACAAGTCAAATAACGCCGGAATAACCAGAAACGGCACAATTAATTTTCGTATGAAACAGCAAATGAGTAATTTCGTGGATAAAAAGATTTTGTATGCTCATAGTATTGGAAGGCTTGGACGGTGCAGGCAAAAGCACTCAGGTGAAACTGCTTAAGAATCATATAACCGAAAGCGGAAGGAGATTGGAATACATCCATTTTCCGCGTTACGAATCTTCCGCATACGGCGAACTGATTGCAAAGTTCCTAAGCGGAGAGTTCGGTTCCAACGAACAGGTTCATCCACAGCTTGTTGCCCTGCTCTTTGCTCTTGACAGGGCGGATGCGGCTTCAACCATAAGAAAATGGCTGGAGGAGGGAAGCTGCGTGCTGCTTGACCGCTATGTGTATTCCAATATAGCATACCAGTGCTCCAAGCTCAAGGATGAGCTCAAGCGTGCGGAACTTATGGACTGGATATTCAGAATGGAGTATGAACTGTATGCCATTCCAAGGCCTGATATCAATCTATTCCTTGACGTGCCAATTGATTTTGTGGAAAGCAGTTTGAAATCGCAGCGCAGCGGGGATGACAGGGATTACCTGCACGGACATGCCGATATTCACGAGGAGAATATTGAGTTTCAGAAAAATGTGCGGAGCATATATCTGGAGCAGTGCCGCCGTGACCCTGATTTCATAAGAATAGACTGCAGTAACGAATACGGGAGGATGGCTTCAACTGATGTGATATTCAACAGAATCAAGGAGCATATCAGATGAAAATCCTTGTCATAGTTTTCAGAATACTCATAGGCTTGATCCTTATCCTTTCATCAACTGTGAAAGGCGTGGACCCTATGGGTACGGTTATAAAGACCGGAGAATGGCTCAAGGCCCTTCACCTGGGATTTCTGGGCTTTGCAAGTTATTTCATTGCCATTGCACTCATTGCTGCGGAATACGTTACCGCTTGCGCAATACTGCTTGGGGTGAAGATGAGATTCTTCTCAAAATTCGCTATTTATCTGATGGGATTCTTCACTCTGGTAACCCTTTACGCAGCCATCTTTGATCCTATGAGCGATTGCGGCTGCTTCGGTGATGCAATTCCTATGTCCAATGTGCAGAGCCTGATCAAGAATATTATCCTGCTCATAGCTGCATTCCATATATTCCTGTTTTACAGATATTCTAATTCTGACAGGTACAGGGAACTCAATGTGAGGTGGCAGAAAATACGCGCGCTCGGAGGAAAACGTACGGAGCTTTCAATAGTCATACTGTATCTGCTTGTCATTCTTATGGTTTCCCTGCGCTCTCTCGTTTCCACGCCGCCTGCCGAATGGGGGCCGTACAGGGCTGGAACAGACCTTTTGTTCGCCAACAATGCGGAGAATGAAAGCAGCCTGTACGAAACGGAACAGACCGATTCCATCCCGTCACAAATGTATCTGTACACTAAAGATGGCATCACCCGGGCTTTTAGTCTTGACAATCTTCCTGACACCACCTGGACTTTCGTTGATATTGCACCTGATAGAACTGGCGGCTTTGTCAAGGACATACTTGAGAGCATAGTCAGGTTCGAGACAAAGGCGCCTCCGGTTCTTCCTTTGAGGAATACGGGCGGTTTCTATGTTTCGTCGGCAATACTTTCCGGAACTTCGGACATAGTGTTTATAAGTATCCCTGAAATCAATGCCATAAGCAGCATCGAGGCCGATTATCTGGTCAGTCTGGCCAATGATATTTATAAAAGAACGCCTTACACCTGTTATATCCTGTGTGCTGCATCCGTTGACCAGATAAGGGACAAGTTCAGGAACAGACTGTTCGGCAAGGTGCTTGTGGGTGATTACAAGACCCTGCTTTCTCTGAACAGGAGCAATGCCGGTGTCAGCGTCCTGCATTCCGGAGTCATAATAGCAAAATCCGGGTCGGTTCTCAGGCCGGCTCCTTTCGGCCTTTCTCACAGGAAACTTCTGCGTATTCTTGCCCGGGACCCTGACGATGTTGAAATACAGTCTTTAAGCAGCTCATCGGCTTTCATTCAGATTTTCTTTGTTGGAACCCTCCTCACAATTTATCTTCTCAGAGTGTTTCTGCGCAGGAAAAAGATAATTGTTTCCGAAGAGGTGGAAGATGAGCAGGCGAAACAGTTTTGAATAATGGAAATGTTTCCGTAACTTTGTTTATAATAATTCTAAATTAACTTTTTATCAATCTTAAATATCAAGCAATGAAAAAGAAATTTATCTGTACTATCTGCGGTTACGTTCATGAAGGAGACGAGGCTCCTGAGAAATGCCCGTTGTGCAAGGCTCCAAAAACTAAGTTCAAGGAGATGGTTGAGACTGAAGGCGCTCTTCAGTTTGCGGACGAGCACGTTATTGGTGTGGCAAAGGGTTGCCCTGAAGAAATTTGGGACGGTCTTCAGAAACATTTCAACGGTGAGTGCACGGAGGTTGGTATGTACCTTGCAATGAGCCGTCAGGCAGATCGCGATGGTTATCCTGAAGTTGCGGAGGCTTTCAAGAGATACGCTTTCGAGGAGGCCGAGCACGCTGCGAAATTCGCTGAGCTTATTGGTGAGGTTGTATGGGATACAAAGACAAACCTTGAGAAGAGAATGGCTGCTGAGGCAGGTGCCTGCGAGGACAAGAAGAGAATAGCTGTTCTTGCAAAGCAGAACAATCTTGATGCAATCCACGATACCGTTCACGAAATGGCAAAGGACGAGGCCCGTCACGGCAAAGGTTTCGAAGGCCTTTACAACAGGTACTTCAAGAAATAATTCTTGCAGAATGAAATGAAAAACGGTCCGGGAACCCCCAGGACCGTTTTTTTTGCTGTTCCAAGTTCGCTTATCTCAAAGGAATCCTGTATCCTAAAGTAATCTGGAAAACGCTGCTCTTGGCATCGTTGACCTCGGCGGTCTTCTTTGTAACCTTTGTAAGGCCCATGGCAAAACGTGCGTCAATCATAAGGTTGCCGAATTCGTATGATATGCCAACAGGTATTGAGCAATTGAATTTCTCAACCATACTCTTGACATCAGTTGTGGTGTTGTCAAGTTTTGCCTCTGCCTTGAGCAGGCAAGCAGGCTGAACGCCTATCTTGAGTGCCAGGCCGTCAAATACATAGAAATTGGCCATAACGGGAATGTTGAGGTAGCTTAGATTCACTTTGGCGTCATATCTGACGAGATCTGTATCTATTTTGTCCTTGGCTCCCTCCATGGAATACATCACGCCTGCTGAAATTCCAAGAATGTCCGTGGCCTGATAAGCCAGTTCGGCTCCACCTGTGAATCCGATTTTTGAGCTGGCACCGGACCCTGTAAGGTTTGCTACCGTAATACCCGCTGCAGGTTTGATTGAAAATACTCCCTGCTCAACCTGCGCAAAAGACTCGAATGCAACAAAAAACATAGCAAGAGATGCTATTAAAAACTTTTTCATATTTGATTTTTATTAATTTTACATTCACAAATGTAAATCTTTTATTAATACCACCTATGAAAAAATTGCTTGGAGTTATCTGTATGGCCGCTCTGGCCCTGACAGTTGCATGCCAGAATCCTGAGAAGGAACTGGAAGAGGAAATCGGCGCATATCTTGCCGAAGTCGAGAACGTTGGCTTGAGCTGCGTTGTAGTAAAGGACAACCAGATTGTTTACAATCACAATTTCGGAGTCAAGGACCTTGAGACTCAGGAGCCTGTTGATGACAATACAATCTTCCGTATTGCCTCAATAAGCAAGTCGTTCACAGGTACATCAATAATGCAGCTCATTGACAAGGGCGTTCTTCATCTCAAAGACAATGTGAGTGATCTCGTTGGTTTCCCTGTAGTCAATCCTAATTTCCCTGAGGACACCATAACACTTGAGATGCTGCTCTCTCACACTTCAAGCATCAATGACCACGAGGGTTACTATACCATTGATGTAATTAATCCTGCTACAAACGGGAACTGCGCAAACTGCTATTCAAACAACCAGCCTGGTTCAACATACAAGTATTGCAACCTCAATCTTAACCTTGCAGGAACAATACTCGAGCGTTACAGCGGAGAACGCTTTGACCAGTATGTTGTGAACCACGTACTCAAACCAATGGGACTTTACGGAGGTTATTGCGTTGACAGCCTTGATTCAAAACGTTTTGCACAACTCTATGAGATTGTTGACACCACGAGCAACGAACTCGTACGTCAGGATGAGGCATACGAGCCTCGCAGCGAGAAGGTTGCAAACTACACAATGGGCCACGATGCACCAATATTTTCCCCAACCGGCGGTATGAAGATTTCGGCCCTTGACCTTGCACGCTATATGATGATGCACATGAATTACGGTATGTATCCGCTAAAGGACAGCATAAGAATCATTCCTGAGGCATTGGCAAAGGATATGCAGGTTCCTAGAAGCTTCTATTCACATAAGGTTGGAGGCCCAGCTCTCACTGATTCGCAATTGGATGAACCGGAAGCTGTAAAGGAAAAGATTGTTACCGAGAATTACTGCATCACACTATGGAGAACCAACAGATTCGATGATGAAGTTGAGATGGTAGGCCACACAGGCGGAGCGTACGGTCTTTGCAGCGCAATGTTCTTCAACCCGGAAGAAAAATATGGTTTTGTTGTAATAAGCAGCGGTTCAAAGGGCAGCAGTGTTCACAATAATGTTGTTAGCATGCTTTACAAGCATTTCATCAAAAAAATCTGATAGAATAATTGAGAAATACAAATTTGTTTTAACTTTGTATTGAAAGGTTTAATTCTAAAAAATAAGGTTTATGAAGAAAGTATTTTTTGCAGCAATTGCAATGATGTTCATTGCATTTGAGTCTTTTGCTCAGACCGAGCAGGGCACATTCACAATCCAGCCTACAGTAGGTACGACATTTGCCAAGACAAACGGTGACGGCGCAAAGGTTAAAGTCGGCTTCATAGCTGGTGCCGAGTTCGCTTATCAGGCAAGTGATTTAATCGGCATTTCTGCAGGTGTGATGTATTCAATGGAAGGTGCAAAAGCAGATGGCGGTGGAAATTTGAAATTGAACTACCTGAACGTTCCTATCCTTGCCAATTTCTATGTAGTTGAAGGCCTTGCACTCAAAACAGGTATTCAGCCTGGCTTCAACCTCAGTGCAAAAGCAGCCGGCGTTGATATCAAAGACTATATCAAGAGCACCAATTTCTCAATTCCTCTGGGCATTTCATACGAGATTGGCGAATTCATAATTGACGCCCGTTACAACCTTGGCGTTACTGAGTTGTCTGATCTGGGTGATGCCAAAGGACGCGTATTCCAGTTTACAGTAGGCTACAAGATTCCTCTCACCAGATAGGACTACAATCCTGTATAGGTGAAGGGGGTGATTGCCAGCAATTCCTCCTTCACTGATGCAGATACATTGAGAGAAGCAATGAAGGAGGCCATGTCGCTCTGCGATATGGCTTTTTTGCCTCTGGTAAGGGCCTTCAGCACTTCGTACGGCTCGGGATACCCAATGCGGCGCAGGACTGTCTGTATGCCTTCTGAAACTATCGCCCAGTTGGCGTTGAGATCTTCGTTGAGCTTCTCCTCGTTTATTATAAGCTTGCCAAGGCCTTTGAGAACTGAGTTGATGGCAATGAGCGAGTGGCCGAAAGGCACGCCAACGTTCCTGAGCACGGTTGAATCGGTAAGGTCACGCTGAAGTCTTGATATCGGCAGTTTTGAAGCCAGAAAGCCGAATACTGCGTTCGCAATTCCGGCGTTCCCCTCTGCATTCTCGAAATCAATGGGATTCACCTTCTGGGGCATTGCGGAAGAACCCACTTCAGTTGCAACAACCCTCTGGCGGAAATATTCCATTGAAATGTATGTCCAGCAATCGCGGCATAGGTCAATGAGTATTGTATTGATTCTCTTTACGTTGTCAAACAAGGCAGCGAGATTGTCGTAATGCTCTATCTGTGTGGTTGGCCAGGAGCGCCTGAGCCCCAGCGATGCAATGAATTCGTTCGCGAACCTGTTCCAGTCAACGTTTGGATATGCGCATTTATGAGCGTTCATGTTCCCCACGGCACCTCCGAACTTTGCGCAGAAAGGAACGGTTTCAAGCTGTCTGAGCTGCTCCTTGAGCCTTGTGCTGAACACCTGCAGCTCCTTTCCCACTCTTGTGGGAACCGCCGCCTGCCCGTGAGTATGGGCCAGCATTGGTATCTGCGCCCACTCGGCCGATAGTTCATCAATCCTTTCCACCAGCCTGTTTATCCGCACGCTGTATACTTCCTCCATCATCTCCTTGAGAGCTAATGGAATGGCAGTGTTGTTGATATCCTGTGAAGTGAGTCCGAAATGTATGAATTCCTTGTACTGCTCCAGACCGAGTTCATTGAATTTGCCTTTGATGAAGTATTCAACGGCCTTGACATCGTGGTTGGTGCGCTTTTCTATGTCCTTTATGGCAATGGCATTCGCAGGCGTGAAGTTCCTGTAGATATCCCTGAGTTTTTCAGCGCTATCGCCTGGTTGGATGATATTCCATGCGGAGAGCGCTATGAAATACTCTATTTCAATGCGGACTCTGTACTTGATAAGTGCGTATTCGGAAAAATAGTTGCGCAAGCCGGCGGTCTGGCTTGCGTACCGGCCATCAAGTGGCGAAAGCGCTGTTAGAGCAATCTCTCTTTCCTCCATCTCATTCTGCTTTTTCCGGTTCAACAATGAAAACTTCCTCATCCGGAGCGTGGAAATAGTATCGTTCGCGGGCGAATTTTTCAAGAGAGTCAGAGTTAGACCTCAACTGCACCAGCCTTTCCTCAATGCCTTGGATGGATTCGTGATAATAATCAATCTGCTTTTTCTGCTCCGACACCTTGTGCAGGTCATTGATCCAGTCTCCGATGGTGTTTGGAGACAGAACGGTAAGCCATAATACAAAGAAAACGCTGGCCAGGAAGAACTTGTTGCTTATTACCTTGAAAAAGATACTGTTGCGTATGTATTCACGTATTCTGTTGAGAACCATAACATATAAATTGGAAGAACAAAGGTAGAAACATTTGCCGTTAATTGCTATATTTGTGGAGTATTAAATAAATTATTTGACACTATGAAACCAGCTTTGTTGATTTTGGCGGCCGGGATAGGCAGCAGATATGGAGGACTCAAACAGATGGACCAGCTTGGCCCGAATGGTGAGACAATTATGGACTATTCAGTTTATGATGCGGTACAGGCCGGATTCGGAAAGGTGGTTTTCGTAATAAGGAAATCCTTTGCTCAGCAGTTCAAGGATATGGTAATTCCTAAATACAGCAAGCTTGTTGAACTCGAGTTTGTTGAGCAGGAACTGGACAAGCTTCCTGAAGGTTTCACGCTCAATCCTGAAAGAGTGAAGCCTTGGGGCACAGGGCACGCAATGCTTATGGCAAAGGATGCAATTGATACTCCGTTTGCCGTTATCAATGCCGATGACTTCTACGGCAGGGATGCGTTCCGCGTGCTTGCGGAATTCTTCAAGGGTATTGACAACAATTCCTGGAATTTCTCAATGGCTGGTTTCAGTCTTGGCAAGACACTCTCGGAAAGCGGCGGCGTATCTAGAGGAATTTGTACAACCGATGATGGTGGTTTCCTTACCAGTGTAGTGGAGCATCATAATATCAAGAGTGAGAACGGAGGCGTATGGAGCGATACCCAGGATGGCTCTTCACGCAAGAAAGTTGATGAAAACGCATATTGTTCAATGAATTTCTGGGGTTTCACACCGCAAATTTTCAAATACTCGGAAGATATGTTCAAGGAATTTCTTGAGCAGAACATAAACGAGCCTAAAAAAGAGTTCTATATCCCATTCATTGCCAACAGGCTCATTGAAACCGGCAAGGCAAGCGTGAAGGTGCTTCCTACATCCGCACAGTGGTTCGGAGTTACATTCAAGGAGGACAGACCTCTTGTGGTTGAGCGCTTTGCCGCACTGGCCAAGGATGGAATCTATCCAAGTCCACTTTTCAAGTAAATTCAGATATGAACGTTTTCAGTTATTACAAACCAAAAGTTGGCGGAGCATTTCTGCTGGCTGCAATTACAATGGCCGGGCAGTTGCTCGGAGCGCTTGCCTGGGTTATTCAGCTTGCCATAGAAAGCCTTATAAGAGGTGAAAAATTCACATATTCAACCGATTCCATGAACATGCTGCTCGTGTATACGCTTTCTTTCATTCCAGTAGCTTTCTTTATCTGGAGAAGAAGCGTAACTTTCAAGGAGCGCGGGGAGGCACCCGTGCCTTTGAATGCGCCGAAGTTCGGCAGGTTAAATTCTTTTGCAGCCATTGCGCTGGTTGCAGTTCTTACATTCTGCCTCATAATACTTATTGACCCTATTGAGAGAGTGATGCCTGAATCGGAGGTTCTGAAGCAGATTTTCAATATGATAAGGCGGCATCCGGTGAATACGGCTCTTTCGGTCTGCATTGCTGCACCCGTACTTGAGGAAATAGTATGCCGTGGATACATTATGCGCGGTATGCTTCAATACATGAAACCATGGCAGGCAATAGTTATTAGCGCCTTCCTTTTTGCTGCAATTCACGGAAACCTTGCCCAAGGTCTTACAGCCTTCATTCTTGGCATTCTTCTGGGCTGGGTGTATTACAGAACAGGCTCGCTGCTCATGTCAATTATGATACATTTCATTGTAAATACTACAAGCACGGTTATTGCCCTGATTCCTTCAGTCTCTGAAGATGCAAGCATACAAAGCCTTTTGTTCGGTGCTCAGCCTGCATGGTGCTATTATCTGTTCATGACCTTTGTGGCAGTTCTGGCCGTGGCAATAATAATGACTCTGCACAGGAAGCTCCCTTCTTCAACCAGCCTGAAACCGCTTGATTGCGGCAGTCACTTCATCTGAAAAACTTTGCCTTTCCGGGGCAAAGCTTTTTCATATTCCAGTGCCTGCCGACTCATCTGGCCACGTTTTCTCTTTATACCAGCAATTTTCAGTTCAATGCTGGGCAAAAATGCCTTTTTTGCACATTCTGCAACCATTTTCAGTCCTCCGATGTGCAAAAACGTTTTATTTGCACATTTGATAGCCGTAATGCACCGCTCCTCGACGCTTCTGCCACAATGCTTTGCCAATCAGCAACTCCGCTCAGTACAGGATTTCGCCTTTTCCTGTACGGAATGTCTGATTTCACTCATGCCGTACAGGACTATACCTTTTTCTGTACGAAACAGCTGATTCTGCCTGTTCCTCTCAGATTTCTTGAGTCGTTTCTCACCAAACGGCCGAGAACTGGTCATTTTTTCGGCCAAATGACAAAAATTTCAGTGTTTCGCCGAAAAATCGCAGATATTTTGGCCAATTGGCTGAGATCGTCCGGAAAAGTGCCTGTTTTTTTACGGCAATGTTAAACATTCTCCGGTGCGTCTTGCGCAAGGCTTGAAAGAGGGCGAACAAAAGCAACTTTGGAGTTATTAATCTTCATCGAGGTCATCAAAATCCATGTCCAAGTCGAAGCCTGGCATTGACAGGCCGTCCATGAGGGAATCTATCTCGCGGCGTTCACGCTTTGTTGGACGTCCGGTACCTCGTTCACGGCTCATGAATATGGTTTCACGTGGAGCAACAAGCTTGTCCAGCTCGCTCTGAGGAGTTACGTCAAGCACGAAGTTAGCAACAAGAGGAGCACCCACCCTGCGGTCCGTAAGCCCGGTCACCTGATATTTGAAACGGACAGCGCCCTTGCGCACCTCAATGGTATCTCCGATTTTTATATCCTTTGATGACTTGACCTGAGTGCCGTTCACATACACTTTTCCGCTTTTGCAGGCCTCACCGGCATCACCTCTGGTTTTGAAGACTCTTATAGACCACAAGAATTTATCTATGCGTACCTGTTCCATATCTATTCGTTATCGTCACACTCAAGATCAATAGGTGGAATGTATATTTCCAGAACCGAAGCATTTTCTTCTCCCGACTGCTTTGCCGTGGCAAGAGTGTAATCGTCTATGACTTCAGGCACGAGCAGCAACTGATTCTCTGAAATAGCATAATCAACTCCATTGCAATTCAGATTCGCGGTTCCGCTTATACCTAAATATGCAATGAAACTCCCGGCAATTGCAGGAAGTACCTTTATCTCTTGATCCAGAACCGCATATTTGGCAACAATATGCAATGGCCAGCTGAACATCTTCATCTTCTCCCTTGAAACGGAGGCATAGCTCTCCACCAGAGAAGACGGCTTGTAATCAATTATGTCAATGGCTTCGTAAAGTTCCGTGTCGTATGCATAGGATTCTTCTGCAATGGCAGCTTTCTTCTTGTCCGCATCAAGTTCGTACAGATGGTAGCTGCACTTGTGAGCGTCACAGATCTCAACAAAATCAATGTCACCGCCTATTGCATGAACGGTTCCCGGCGGTATGAGAATGAAATCTCCTGCCTGGGGCCTTATTACCTGCAAACAGTTCTCAAGAACGCCCTTGTGACAGTATTCAAAAAATTCGCTGGCGTTCATCTCCTGCCTGAATCCGAAAACTATCTTGGCAAAAGGCGAGGCTGACTTCACATACCAGATCTTCACGTTTCCCGGGATGCCGAAACGTTCCAAAGAAGTTCCATCATCGGGACATACCATCAGCGGTGTAAAATCAATGATATGATTATGGCTGATGCTCAGAGGGAATTCACCACGGAAGTATTTGAATACTTCCAGCCCGAGGGCATCGGTCATATAGGTGTCAATCACGTCCTCAATGTTGTTGCCGGCCAGAAAACCATTGGCAACCTGACTCTGGGAATCCAGCACATCACCATCTATGAGTAAAGGGTACAGTTTCTTGCTTTGTTCCATATGTAACTGAACTGATTTGTGCAGCAGGTTCAATCCTGTCCTGCAAAAAAAGCGGCCTTGCAGCCGCTTTTCTTTTATCTGGGGTAATGTGATTACTCGAGGAGTTTCTTTCGTGCAAGCTCAATCTCACCCTTGAGCTCAACGAGCTGGTTCATAAGCTGCTCAACATTGATAGCGTTGAGAACGTAAAGTGGCTCGAGAACCTCGTTCAAACTCTCCATTTCAGGATGGTAAGGAATCAAAGCCTTGATACCTTCCTGTACGAGGATGAAACGGTATGTAACGTCACTTGCTGTCTTGTCATCAAATGCAGGGAGGAAAAGATCCATCTTCTGTGTCATGATGTAAACCTGCTCAACTGCGCTGGCTGCAATGATCTCCCAGAAGAAGTTTGTTCTGCCTGCCTCTACCTCTGCATCGTAGAATGCCATAACATCAATGCTGTTGAAAGTGTCCTCGCCAAGAGCCTTGAATGCAGGATCGTTGATGTCTGTATCAAGCTTTGTGAGAGCTGCCTTGTACTCGTCAACAGGCATGTCATAAAGCTGAGCTGTTGTGTAATCAACAGAAAGCATACCAACTGCGCGGTATTTCTGTGTGAGGTTAACAAGGTTGTCAGCTACGTTAGGAGCAAGAAGGAACTCAGGTTTGAGCATCTTCTGCTTTGGAGTGAGCTCGAACTTTGTTACGCTGTCCTCGCGGAAAATATTGATTCCAGGGAAATGTTTGAGGTTCTGTAGAGACTCTGCAAGTCCCTGTACCTGAATCTTGAGGTCCTCTGTAAGATACTGCTCCTGAAGTGAAACTTCCTGTGAGTTCTCTTCGGAGTTCTGAGCATTTTTGCAGGATGTCATAACTACCATGGCAGCTGCAAGAAGCAATAAAGCAAATTTCTTCATATTGATATTTTATTTTAATAATTATTCAATTAATCGGTCAAAGGTAACTCTTTTATATTAAAACTGCAATATCTTGATTTCAATTTCTCTCTTTTCTCAGATATCTGCCAGGAAAATCGTGCAGAAGAGCGGTTGCGCATATCACACACATAATGAGTATCACGCACATGTTGAACCATAGGGTAGGGATTCTTGTGTTGCCCAGGATCTTCACTCCGCTGTAGAACGGAGCCCTTCCGTTATGGCTCCTTGGCTCGAGGAATATGTAACCGGCCTTTGGAATTATGTATCCGTCAACAACTTTGTGGGTCTTGTCGGTATCCCTGTTGAGCACCATATCTTCCAGGGTTATATTGTATTCGTCAACTTTTCTCTGCTTGTAGACATCTGCACCTACCTCCTTCATGAACTGTGTAACCTGCTTGTCAAGCCTGAGGGTTGTCTTGTTGCCCCAGTTCTGGAGATATTTCTCGGCTTCATCCAGCCAGGCTTCCAGTTCCGGGTAGGTCTTTTCCGTGTATTTGCCCCGGGCAAGCTGGTCCATGCCGCTGTACAGAGGCATTTTGCATATCTTAGCCAGGTGAGGCAGTTCGTTGTTCAGGGTAAGGAAGTCAATGTCATTGTATTTCTTGTTGTTCAGCCTGCTGTCCTCGAGTTTCTCAAGCCTTGAGCGCAATTCGTAGAGGAAGGCCTTGTTGTAGTATGTGGCGGTGTAGCGCTCGCAGTCCTGGTCGAATATGTTCCTCTCATAATCGTTGAGTGAGAACGATGCGGTTGCGAGTGCCTCGTAAGACCATCTTGAAGGAATTACTTCACCTATCAACGGTACATTGCCTGTGTTGCTGTTAGGGTTGAGGTCCTCGAACTTGACAACCAGACCGCAGAGGAGAATCTGCGGTATGAGCAGCATAGGAATGGTGATGTATATGGCTACTATGGAGTTAAGGCACTGCGATAGCAGAAGTCCCGTGAGGCCCGCCAGGAACGCTGATGCAAAGAGTATCATCCACCATACGAAGAAGAGTGAGTGGATTCCCATGATAAGGTTTCCTACAACGATGAAAAGTCCTGTCTGGATGAAACAAACCATCGCCATGTAGAGTATCTTGGACCAGATGTAGCTGCTGTAGCTCAGGCGGAGGAACTTCTCTCTCTTCAGAAGGGCTCTGTCCTTGAAGATTTCCTCGGCGCTGCCGCTCATTCCTATGAAGATGGCCACTATCACCGCCATGAACATGTAGGATACCAGATTCTTGTTCTCCATTACGGAATAGGTTCCGCTGTCGGGGGTGAAGTGGGTGAGCAGGGCAACTATGAGCGCAAGGAGAGGGGCTTCCAGCAGGGTTATTGCCATGTACTGTGCGTTGGTTATCTTTGAGACTATGTTCCTGCGGAAGAAGATTCCAAGCTGCTTGAATACGTTCGGCTTCTTCTGGTCGGTCACCGGAACGCTGTCAACAGCGGGCTCGCTGAATTTCTCGCGTGAGTTGAGGTACATCTCGTGCCATTCCTCAGGCGCAACCTTCCTCTTGTCAATAGTGGCTCCGGAACCGTCGAGGGCTTTCTCATCAATGATGTTGAGCACAACTTCAGGGTTAACATTGCCGCAGGTGGGGCAGGTGGCAACATCGGCATCTGCATAATGGGCCGCTTCCTTGAAATATGAGATGGCGTCTATAGGGTTGCCGTCGAAAACAGGGTACCCTCCCTTGTCCAGCAGCCACAGACGGTCAAAGAACTTGTAAACGTCCGAAGATGGCTGGTGAATGTTCATTACAACCAGCTTGCCCTTGCAGGTCTGCTCCTTGAGCAGGTTCACAACGTTTTCCGTGTCGGTTGATGACAGGCCGGATGTAGGTTCGTCAAGGAAAAGGATTGCAGGTTCACGGATGAGTTCCAGCGCAATGTTCAGGCGCTTCCTCTGTCCGCCGGAAATGTATTTGTTGATTGCCGAACCAACCTTGAGGTCCTTGGCGGCTGCAAGACCGAGCTGAGTAAGGATTGAGAGAACCTTCTGGTTTATCTGCTCCTCAGGCATCTTGTCAAAGCAGAGCTTTGCTGTATAGTAGAGATTCTGGTAAACGGTAAGTTCCTCAATCAGAAGGTCATCCTGAGGAACGAATCCTATCAGGGCCTTTGCCTCGGGTTCGCTTATTGAATGCCCGTTAATTGTTATGCTTCCTTCCTGAGGAGTGTTGCTGCCGTTGAGCAGTGAAAGAAGTGTTGACTTTCCTGTGCCGCTGCCTCCCATTATGGCAACAAGCTGCCCTGATTTCAGGTTGAACGAGAAGTTGTGCAGACCGTTGCTGCCGCCCGGAGTGAAACGGAAGTTTATGTCACGTCCGCACATCTGAACGTCCTTTTCAGCCTGCCACTGCTGATAGGCTGCGGAAATTGTGGTGTAGTATACAGGACGGCCCTTAGGCAGTTTCACCACGCCGCTCTGCTGCCATATCTGGAAGATGCCGCTGAGAACAGGAACATCGTTGTAAAGAACAATCTCATTGCCTGAATAAGTGAAGATCATTTTGTTGAATTCACTTATATACAGGGTCTTGATGTATCCGTCAACGTGCTCGTAGCTGAATTTTTTCACCTTGACGCCTTCCTTTTCGTTCACGAAATCCTCAAAGTCCGCAAAAAGGGTGCTGTTAACGTCAAAGGCCTTGGCAACCTTTGAGAAGATAGGGTCCTTTGAATTGAATGCTGCAGAATCGGAAGCCTGGGCGTACTGGCTGAACTCCATGAAACGCAGAAGCATAAGTGCCTGCTCCTGCTGGCTTATGCTGCCCTTGAGGTTGGAACAGGTGTTTTCAACTATGGCTTCCTTGTCAAGTGTTTCAGACTCATCATAAAAGTTCCTCAAGTCTTCATACAACTGGAGATAGGATTCCTTGTCTCGTACTCCGAAATGTCTGGAAAGGTAGTTTTCCAGCAGTTTGCCGGAAACTTCCTGATTCGTTTTGTTCCTTGAACTGAACAGGGCAAAGAGGTTGATCAGGCCTGAAAGGATAATGTCATTCATATATTGTCATTGTTTTTTTCAGTATTGGTTTTCTGCTTGAAAATCTTGTAACCTGTGGCTGCAACTGTCACGGATACCACAGGAGACAGTATATTGAATATGCAGTACGGCAGGTAATCCAGCGTAGGCACCTTGAGCACGGTTGACTGGGTCATACCGCAGGAGTTCCATGGAATGAGGACCGAAGTGATAGTTGCCGAATCTTCAACGGAGCGGCTCAGAAGCCTTGCTTCGAATCCATTGTCCTTGTAAAGTTTCTTGAACAGGCTGCTGCTGAGTATGATTGAAAGGAACTGGTCACCAGTTATCATGTTTGAGAAGATGCCGGTTGAAACCGTGGCCCCAACCGTTGCCGTGCGTCCTGATATCTTCTTTGTAAGTGCGTTGGTTATGCTGGCAATCATGCCGCTTCCTGCCATGACTCCACCGAAGCTTGCGGCGCAGATAATGAGGAAAATGGTGCTGAGCATACCGTTCATGCCGTGGGTCTGCACAAGCGAGTTCAGGACTTCATTGCCGGTGCTTACTGAAGTGTTGCCGTAGAAAATTATGAGAATTCCTCTGAAGTAATCTGCCGTGCAAGCCGTGCCTTCCGCTCCGCCTATGCCTGCAACTAGCTGCGGCTGGGCTATCAGTGCGGCAATGCCCGCTGCCAGCGCTGAAATGAAAAGAATCAGCAGGGCCGGAGCTCTTTTGATTATCAGAACAAGTGACAGTGCTGGAACAAGCAGCAACCAGGGAGAAATATTGAACGAATTCTGCAGGGCTGTTGAGAATTCCTCGCTGGTGGCAATGCTGTGATTGTCATGCGTAAGGCTTGCAATCAGGAAAACGATGCATGCTATGCTCATAGAAGGTACCGTTGTAATGAGCATGTATCTTATATGTTCGAACAGAGGCACTTCGTTTGTAGATGAAGCAAGGACAGTGGTATCTGAAAGTGGTGATATCTTGTCACCGAAGTATGCTCCTGAAATGATGGCGCCGGCTGTCCATCCGGTTGAGTAACCAAGTGCCATTCCAATTCCAATCAGAGCAACGCCGATAGTGGCAATGGTGCTCCAGGAGCTGCCTGTCATAACAGCTACCAGTGCGCATATCAGGCATACTGCAAACAGGAATATAGCCGGAGAAATGACCTTCAGACCATAGTATATCAAGGTTGGAACAATGCCGCTTATCATCCAGCTGCCGGCAATGGCGCCAATGAGCAGAAGAATGATTATTGCGGAACCTATTGTCTTTATGTTTGTGCTGATGGCGCTTTCAAGTCTGGTGAAAGGAATCTTGTAGAACACCATGGCAATGGTTGCGGCCAGACTCGCTGAGAAAAGGAGCGCAACCTGTGATGCTCCAGCCAGTGAATCCGCCCCGAAACATCTGACTATGAAGGTAAGTGTAACTGCGAGCACAACAAAAGGTATGAGGCAGACAAGCGGATGCGGAATTCTTTCAGGCGCATCTGTGCTGCTTTCAACCTTCTTGCCGATATGTTTCCAAGATTTGAAACCTGTCATATTCTAGAACCTGATGGCCCCGTTCCTGTAAGCCTGTACAAGCTGGCGCAGATCATCCACTCTCATTGCCAATTCCTTACCCTTGTCGGTATCCCGTACGTATATTCTCTTCTCGGCGTTTTCCACAACCTTTGTCATTGACCTGATGTCAACGCCTTTTTCAATAGCGGTCTGCTTTGATACGAAAGGCTCGTGCTGAACCAGTTTCAGGCCATAGCTGTTGAAGGTGAGAGTGTATCCGCCAATGCCTGTTTCCTTCTGGTAAGCCTTTGAGAAACCGCCGTCAATCACCAGAAGCTTCCCTTCCGCCTTGATAGGGTTTTCTCCCTGACCGGCTTTAACAGGTATGTGACCGTTGATTATATGGCCGTGTTCATAATTCTCCACACCGAATTCCTTGAGTATCTTCTCGCAGATATCCTTTCTGTTCTTGAGAGTGTAGTACCATCCCTTAGGTTCTTTCTGAGGTTCCTTGTCCGAAAGCAGGTAGCGTTCGAAGGTTGCCATCCTGCCTTTGTCAAAAGGAGGTGACACAGGGCCGCACCACAGATACCAGAGGAAGTCCTGTCCGTATTTCTGCAAACTTGGTTTGTCGTGGGAGTAGAAGGCTGTACGTACAACCTGGTCTATCTTGTCACAGAGTGCCTTGCCGCTGTACATCCTGCCCATTATTTCCATTTCCTTGAAAGAACCGTCTTCATTCAGAGGTATTGAACCATGGAACAGGAGATTGTCATTCATTACAAGATATAAGGAGCCGCGTGAAAGCAGGCAGTTGATGTGCTTCTCCAGACGAGGTGAAACGGTGAAACTGTGAGTGAGCTTTGTAATCACATCCTTCTCGGCGGCCGTGAGTTCGTATGGAGCCTTGGGATTGATGGTTGGGAAGTTGCTGTCCTTCAGCTTGTAGTCAACGCCGTTTATCTTTATTGTTCCCTTCTCGAAATCAATCAGATGCAGAAGCTTCCTGCTTTCCATCCCGAACTCCTTGCGCCTGTCAACAACTCTGGCCTCCAGCTTCCACTGAATTACTGAAATGGCCTTGTGCATCTGCGATATGAGCCTTGCCTGTGATTCGTCAATGACCTCGTATTCATTGATCTTTGGCCTGAAAACCGTGCAAGGGTCATTTCCGTAAACATTCATTGCAAAGGTTGCAAGCGGAAGAATGTTTATTCCGTAACCGTCTTCGAGCGTGGTAAGGTTCGCATAGCGGAAGCACATTCTCAGAACGTTGGCAACGCAGGCCTTGCTTCCGGCCGCAGCTCCCATCCATACAACGTCGTGGTTGCCCCACTGTATGTCAACGTTGTGATAGTCGCACAGACGGTCCATGATAAGGTGCGCCCCCGGTCCGCGGTCATAAATGTCACCTATCACGTGCAGGCAGTCAATCACAAGACTCTGTATCACATTGCATATTGCCGTTATGAAATGGTCGGCCCTGCCTGTGGATATGATTGTTTCCACAATGGCCATTATATAGTTGTGCTTGTTGGCGTCAACGCTCTTGGATTCGTGCAGAAGTTCCTCTATGATATACGAGTATTCGGCAGGAAGCGCCTTCCTTACCTTTGATCTGGTATATTTCGAGGATGCCTCGGCCAATACCTTTACAAGTCTCATCAGAACCACCTTGTACCACCCCTTGATGTCCCTCTCCCTCTGTTTCATTATCTTGAGCATGGCATCAGGATAGTAGATGAGCGTGCACAGCTCCCTTCTGGCAGATTCCATCAGGTTGTCCCCGAACAGGTCCTCCACCTTCTGCTTTATTACTCCAGATGCATTTCTGAGCACATGCTCCACAGCCTCGTTCTCTCCGTGGAGGTCAGTGATGAAATGCTCGGTTCCCTTCGGCAGGTTCATTATGGCTTCCAGGTTTATTATCTCCGTGCAGGCTGCCTGAACGGTTGGGAAGCTCTTTGAAAGCAATCTGAGGTACTTGATGTCTCTTTTCATACTCTTCTTCTTTTTGGTGGCTGCAGCTCCTTATGAAGGAGGGAGCTATTTGCGCAGCACAATACACTAAACTTACAAATATAACATTTTTTCTCCAAACTTTCTCTTTTCAGCCCACTGCTTTTTCCCACCGGCGATAGTTTGGCATAATTATTGATGAAATGACTTGTAACTTTGATTTTGATTTTTTAAAACTTGATATTTTGGAAAAGAAAGTGAAAGAGTTCAGACAATTGTCCGACGAGCAGCTCGGTGAAGTTACAGGTGGAAAGCTTGAACGTGAGAAGGGAGGAATAAAAATATGCAAAGCCCAGATCAGCCGCAAAGGTGAATGCACGAAATTCGATAAAGATTGCAACTGCCTGCAGTGGGGGAACGCCTGATGACGCCGTTGTTTCTGATGAATCTGACAAAAGAGGCCGCTGATGCGGCCTTTTCTGTCATTGGGACTCTGTCCCAAACCCTGCCGCTTGGCAGGGATTCTATTTGCTTATAATGAAATCGTAAGTGTAGGTTTCATCCGGCTTCTGATTGTTGCGCCAGGTGAAATGGAATGTCCAGGTATAATAGAAATCCCTCCAGAACTGAATGTCACTTTTCAGGACGGAAATGAAGTCGTTCCTGAATTTTTCCACTCCTGATCTGTTGCTTAAAGAATAAGCCGGTACATTGAACAGGTTGATTGAAAAATAATCCTTATATCTCTTCTCTGGACATTCCCTCCTGATTCACTTCAACGCCCCAGATCTGATTGTAATGAGGCAAAGCAGGGAGGTTGTAACCCAAATTGTTGAATTGAGACATCCATCATTTCGATGTCAATTTCCACATTGTCCATGCAGGAATGAGCTTCATCCTCGGGACTGCTAATATCCCATATCCAACTTGTTTGAAGCTCAATGTATTCGTTGTAGTTTTTGGGAACAATGTCGTGTGTGACGTATATTATTCCGATTGGCAGTGTTGCCGTAATGCCTCTGCCTCATTGATTTGCCAATCCGCATCACCGTGCGGTACAGGATTTGCCCGTTTTCTGTACGGAACGCTTGATTTTCCTCGTCCGGTACAGGATTTGCCTGTTTTCTGTACGGAATGTCTGATTTTGCTCGTTCGGTACAGGATTTGCCTGTTTTCTGTACGGGACGCTTGATTTTCCTCGTCCGGTACAGGTGTCTTGCATTTATTGGGGAGCATGGTTATCTTTGTGTTATGATAAAAGCCATTGTTTTTGATATGGGCGGTGTGCTCCTTGATCTGGAGAAGGAGCCTTGTCTGGAAGCGTTCCACAAACTTGGGTATTACAAGATGGAGGAACAGATGGATGCCTGCCATCCTACCGGTCTGGTATCAATCATGGAGCATGGTGACATTACGGCGGAACAATTCTGCGATGCTATTATTCCGGATTGTAATCCGGGAACCACAAGGGAGCAGGTGAAAACTGCGCTTATGGCTTTCTGTACACGCTTCCCTGTTTACAAGATGGAACTGATAAAGGAGTTGCGAGACAAATACAGGGTTTACATTCTCAGCAATACGAATCCAATTGTCAAGGAAGGCGTGTCAAAATGGTTGGCTGAGCAGTCAATGAGTTTCGCTCTATTTCACCCGGTGACTGATTTTTGAGGGCTATTTTGACTGATTTCAACTGAAAAGGCCTTACCTTTGCCATGTTGAACGGCACAAATTATGGATATTGAACAGAGTAAGCTAACGGTCGATCAGATAATAGA